>DASZYK010000126.1:0-5485 GCA_035545455.1 Steroidobacteraceae bacterium | reverse complement strand
TACCGCGAGTTTCGCGGCAACGATCCCGTGGCCGAGCCGTACGATCCCCCGGGATCGCTCATCTACAACGACGAGCGCCGCACGCGCTATGCCGCCGTTTTCGCCGAGAACCTGTACCGGTTCAGGCGGTTTCACGTGCTTCTCTCCGCCCGCTTCGATCACGAGCAGCTCGAGACCCGTGAGACCGTCGCTGCGCATCCCTACCTCGTGAGCGCCGTCTACCGCAAGAGCATCCCGCTCTTCGGATTCGGCATCGGCAACGATTTCGGCCGCGGCAACGAGAGTTATTTCAACGTCTCGCAGGGCTACCGCCCGGTGCGTTACCTCGACGTCGCGAGCCCCTTCGGCAGGTTCTCGCCCACCAACGATCCCGACCCCACCCGGTACCTCACCTACGAGGCGGGTGTTCACGGCTGGCCGCTGCCGGGTCTCTACTACGACGTCAGCGCATTCCAGGTCAACGTCCGCAACCGGATCGAGTCCGAGCAGCTCACGCCAACCGCCTCGATCAACGTCAACACGGGCGATACCCGCAGCCGCGGCGTGGAGGCGGAGGGCTCCTACGATCTGTTGCGTCTCTGGCCGGCGGCGCCCGACGGAGAGCACCTCACGCTGTTCGCGAACGCGAGCTACCTCAATGCGCGGTTCACGAGCAGCATCATTCCCGGACAGGCCGGCAAGACGCCGGCCTACGCGCCGAGCTACGTGGTCAAAAGCGGCCTCACGTTCGCGCAGGGGCCAAGCCTGAAGCTGAGCCTCCTCATCGATGCCGTCGGCTCGCAGTACATCCAGGACAGCAACACCCCGGTCGGCACGACGCCGGCGCGCATTCCGGCGTACACGGTCGCGGATGTCTCGGGCGAGTACCGATTCGGCGGCCGCTGGCGGGTGCTCGGGGGCATCTCCAATCTGACGGACCGCCGCTACTACTCGCGTGTCTTCCTCTTCGGCGGCATGCTCGAGCCCGCGCTCGGGCGCCAGTTTTACGCAGGGATCGCCTGCGATCTGTAGCCCCGGGCGCTCGCGCCCAAGGAATGCCGTACGAACGCCTTCCCGGGCCGTTGATTCCGCTATTCAGGCGCTGTCGGGGGCAGGCGCGCTCGCAGGGCGTGTAGCGAAGTGCGCCACCAGGCGGCGGCGCGCTGCAGGGTGACCGGCTCGGGAAAGCCGTGTCGGGCCGCGTGCCGCTGCGGAATCGTGTCCCAGGCCCGGTGCTCGATCGACACACGCGTTTCCTCGCCGACGGGCTCGAAGAGGACTTCGACCTCGGTCGACTGCTCGGGTGAGAAGCTCGCCTGCCGCCAGGCGAAGACGAGGCGTCTGCCGGGCTCCCACACCGAGATGCGGCCGATCTCAAAGGTCTCGCCGTTGTCGAGGAGGGTGACGAGGCGTCCGCCGACGCCGGGCTCGAACGCCAGCGTCCCATCGCCCTGCGGAGTGATCCGGAAGAGGCTGTCCGGCTGCCACCAGGACGCGATCTCGCGGGTGAATGCCTCGAAGGTACGCACCGGATCGGCGGGCACGCGTAACGCGACGAAGACTCTGGATGTCATTTCCTGCTCTTCTGCAGGTGCGCCTTGAAAGCGCTCAGTTGGCGCGCCCACAAGGCGTCGGTTTCCGCCAGCCACGCTTTTAGCTCCGTCATCGCCTCGGGTCTCAACCGGTAGATGCGAACGCGCGAATCGAGCTCGTCGCGGGCCTCTTCGACGAGACCGCTCTTGCGCAGCGTCCTCAAATGCCGGCTCATCGCCGGAAAGGAGATGCGCGTCGCCTGCGCGAGCTCTCCCGCCCGATGCGGCCGCTCACGCAGGAGATCGACGACCCGCCTGCGATGAGGATCGGCGAGCGCCGCGAGCGTGCCGTCAAGGCCCGGTGTGCTCATCGCGGCTGTTCGAACCTGAGTCCGGTGGCCTTCTCCATCTCTTCCCGGGAGACGTCGCGGACCGGCTGCGAGAATGTCCAGTAATGGCCTTCCGGGTCGGCAGCGATGTAGGTGCGATCGCCGTAGAACTGATCGGCGGGCTCCATCACGATCCTGGCGCCGGCCCGTCGCGCGCGGGCGCAGTGCTCGTCGATTCCGCGCTCGATGCGCACGTGGACGCGCTGAGTGTTCTTCCCTTCGAGAGAGGCGGGGCTGCGGGTCCAGTCCGCCCACTCGCTGCCGATCATGACGATGCCATCGCCGTGGGTCATCTCGGCATGGACGATATTGCCCTGCGCGTCGGTCAGGACTTCGCTCGGCTCGAAGCCGAAGGCGCCCTGCAGCCACTTCAGGGCGGCGCGATTGTCCCTGTAAGCGAGCGAGGGGATGAAGGAGGGGCGAGGTGCCGCGGCGCTGGTCATGACGAATTTCTCCGGTATGATTGCGAATTTACGAAATATTTAACAGAAATAAAAAGTATTAGTCAAGGCGGCCAGGCCGAGCGATTGACGGCGTAATCACGTTCACCTACGGTGAGACCCTCACGCGGAAGCCCTGACGGGACCCGGGTGCTCACGAGGTCTTGGGCAGGGCAAGGTGAAACGCTTTTCGGTCGTCGTGCGGATCTGGCTGCTGTCGCTGGCGGCCTGCGCCGTGATCGTCGCCTTCTCCTTCGCAAGGCTGGATGTGCCGCTCGCGCTGTATTTCTGGAGACTCGGGCGCTCGCTGAGCCCTCTGGGCCAGGCCTTCGGGGCGGCGGTCATTCTCTCCGTCGAGGCCCTGGTGATCCTCGGACTGATCCTGGCGCGCCTGGTGCGGGGGCGCATCTCGCCATTCGGCGAGGCTCTCGCGATCGCCTGCCTCACTTCGATATGCGCCTACGGCATCAACAGCGACGTGTTGAAACCGCTCTTCGGGGTGCCGAGCCCGATCGCGCTCGTGCGGGGCGCTCCGCATGCCTTCAAGTTGCTGATGGGATCCGCGCAGAGCAGCTTTCCGTCCGGACACATGGTGCTGGCCGGAGCATTCGCGGGAGTTCTCATCAGGATGTATCGCGCCAGCATCGCGCCGCTTTCCGCGCTGCTGCTGGCTGCCGCGGGCCTGCTGGTCATCGGCGGCTGGCATTTTCTGAGTGATGTGGTCGCGGGAGCGTTTCTCGGCATCTCGGCGGGCATGCTGGCGGGCGAGATCTGGGTGGTTCACATGGGAGGCGGGCCCGCGGGATCCAGACGTCAGGGGGCCGGAAACACGGACTGAGCGCCTCAGCGGCCCGGCCGCAGTGCCTTCAGGAGAGCCTCCCCGGGCCGCTGGCCGCTTAAACGCTCCCGCTGACGCACGCATCTAATCGGGTGAATGGTCTCATCAGCAGCACGAGGCGACCAGATCGATTGGGAGGCGGGTCTCGTCCAGCGCGCCCGCGGCGGCGACGTGCGGGCATTCGAGCGCCTGTATCGCGATCACATCGGAAGCGTGTACGGACTCTGCCTCCGCCTGATGCGAGATCCGGCATGGGCGGAGGATTGCGCCCAGGAGGCGTTTTTCAACGCCTGGCGGGCGCTCGAGCGGTTCGAGACGCGGAGCAGCTTCGGAACCTGGCTGCACCGCATCGCGGTCAACGTGGTCCTGAGCCGGCGCCGCAAGCGTGTATCCGAAGTCGATTTGCACGTGCCGGATGCGGACACGGAGGATGGCTCGGGGGAAGCGCCCGGGGAGTGGACGCTCGATACCCCGGTCGAGGTACGCGAGATCGAGGCTGCGATCGGCGCCCTTCCGGACGGAGCGCGGGACGCTCTCGTGCTCTGTGGAATCTACGGTTACTCGCACGTTGAGGCCGGTCAGATGCTCGGCCTCGCCGAGGGCACGTGCAAGGCCCAACTGCACCGGGCTCGTGCGCTGCTGCGCGCGAGGCTCGAGCCGGAGAGGCATCCATGAGCGATCCTGACTCCTCGAAAATCAGCCGCCTCGGCGACCTGGCGAGAGATGTTCCGCCGCCGCATGATGGTTGGCCGGCGCTCGAGGCGAGGCTGCGGCAGAGTGAGAGGTCGCGGCCGGGCCTTGGCGCGGAGCAGCACGTGCGCCCGCGCATGATGCGTTATGCGGCGCTCGCCGCCGTCATCGCCGCGGTCGTCGTGGGGATCTCCATAGACCGGTGGGTCCTTTCACCCGGTCACCCGGCGTCACAAGTGGCTTCTGCTCCCGGCGTCGGCATGGGGAGCGGTGGGCTGACGGTCGCGTACGTCACCGACCCGCGGTATGTGCGGGAGAGAGAGGCGATGCTGCGCTCCCTGAATGCACGGCTCGCGAGACTTCCGCCGCCCACGCAAAGAAAGGTCCTCGAAAGCCTGGCCACCATTCACCGGTCGATGCAGGAGATTCAGCAGGCGCTGGGCCGGGAGCCGGGCAACGCGCTGCTGCAGGAGCTGCTCATCGATACCTGCCAGAATGAAATGCAAGTGCTGTCGACCGTCCAGGAGGCGAGCGGCGGCGGCGGAGAAACCTGATCATGACGACATTCCTGTCACGTGCCGCAATTCTCGGTGTCTCGTTTGCGCTGGCGGCCGGAGCGGCCCACGCCCGGGACTTCAAGCAGCAGGTCGCAGCGGATCCGCGCGGCGAGGTCGGCATCGACAACATCGATGGCAGCATCGTGATTACCGGGTGGGACAAGCCCGCGGTATCGGTCGACGCCGACCTGTCCGGCGATGCGCAGCGAGTGGTGGTGACCAGCACGAGCGGCCGTACGCACGTATGCGTGACGAATGGCTCGGCGAGCTGCAGCTGGCTGAGCTCGTCCGGGCGCGCAGGGTCCGCGCGCCTGGAAGTTCACGTGCCGCGAGGAAGCGAGATCGATGCATCGGCAGTGAGCGCGGGTATTACGACCCGCGGGGTCACGGGTAGCCAGCACCTGCAGACGGTGAGCGGTGAGATCGATGCGGAGCTCGGGTCAGGAAATGACGACGTGAAAACCGTCAGCGGATCGATCCGTCTGCGCGGCGGCGGCCAGGATGGTGCGCTGCACGTTTCAGGGGTAAGCGGCGATCTGAGCATCAGCAATGTCGCCGGCGAGCTCGATGCGCGGACGGTCAACGGCAAGCTGAGCGCCGAGCTCTCACCCGCCCGCATCGCCCGGCTCAACACCACCTCGGGCTCGATAGATCTGAGCGCCCGGCTCGCGCGGGGCGGGACGATAGAGACCGAGACGGTGAGCGGTCATCAAACGATCAAGGCCGCCGCGGCCGCAGGATACTCGTACGACGCAAGGTCGTTCAGCGGCAAGATCGAGGATTGCTTCGGCCAGCAGTCGGACCGGAGTCGTTACGGACCCGGCAATCGCCTCGAGGGCACGCGTGGAGCAGGTGACGGGCGGGTTCGCATCCAGAGCCTCAGCGGCGGTATTTCCCTCTGCGATCACTGAGGAGCGAGGAGCGCAGGGATACTCGAGCGCCCTTGGCCACGTCCGCGGCGGAGCGAGGCGCGTAATGGGGCTTTGCGGGGGACGCCGTGAATGCGGTCTCGCGGGCTCCCGCCCGCTCGACTGATCCGTGTAGGCTCAGTTCCGCCATC
>DASZYK010000125.1:0-4214 GCA_035545455.1 Steroidobacteraceae bacterium | reverse complement strand
CTCGTGTAGACCCAGAGTCTTCCCAGCCGGTTGAGGCCCGCGGTGAAGGGCTGTTGCAGCCGCACGAAGAGATTCCACGGCCAGAATTGCCCCCCGTGCGTGTGACCCGACAACTGCAGGTCGTAGCCCGCATCTGCCGCGGCTGCCGCAGTGCGGGGCTGATGCGCCAGCAGCACGCGCGGCCGGGCATCGAAGGGAGCGCCGGCGAGCGCCGCCGCCGGGTCGCTGCGGTGATCCGGGTCGAAGCGGTGGGCGCTGTAATCGGTCACCCCCGCTACGATGAGCGACGCGCCGCCGTGGCGCAGGACCACGTGCTCGTTCAGGAGGACGCGCAGTCCCAGGCGCCGCAGCTCGGCGATCCAGGCCGTGGCGCCGGAATAGTATTCGTGGTTGCCCGTGACGAAGTAGGCGCCGTGGCGCGCCCGCAGCCGGGAGAGCGGCTCGACGTGCGCGGCCAGCTGCTCGACCGAGCCATCCACCAGATCGCCGGTGACGGCGACGAGATCGGCGCCGAGGGAATTGACGAGATCGACGATGCGGCGGAGGAAGTCGCGCTTGATCGTGGGACCCACGTGCACGTCGCTGATCTGCGCGATCGTGAACCCGTGCAGCGCCGCTGGCAACCCGGGCAGCGGCACGTCGACGTCGACCACCCGGGGCCGGCGGCGCGCATCGATGAATCCCACGACGGTGGCGAGCACCGCAAGCAGCGGGACGGTGACGGCGCTGACCGTCTCGAGCCTGGCCGCCTCGGCGCTGGAGGCGAGCAGCACGGTGGGAGCGAGAAAGAGGTCGCGTGTCACGGTGAGGACGGCGAGGGAGGAGAAGAACCCGCCGTTGAGCGATCCCAGCCAGGCGAGGTTCGCCGCCAGCCCGCTGCTCTGCATCAGGCGTGCGCGCGCTCCCGCGATGATCAGTGCAAAGGAGGCGCAGACCGCGAGAGCGCCAAGGGCACGCCCGAGCATTCCGATGGGCAACGCGGGCAGGAGCCGGATGCCCACGTAGATGTGCAGGATCGCGATCAGCGTGACGATGTTGCGGATGAAGTGTGATGGCCGCCGCCGGCGCATGGCCGGGCGGGAGAGGGGCATTGCAGCGGGCTGCGCGCCAGCGCTTTCGGTCGGCATGAAGCTCCTGACGGTCCGAGCGGATGAATATTGCCTGCGCGCCGCCAGCCGCGCGACCCTTCGTGCTGGCCGAGCTCAGGGCAAGGGCGCCGGTCCGCCCGCAGCAATTTTGGTAGCATCTCCGGCGCCGAGTTCCCGCCCGCCGGAGAGGTGGCAGAGCGGTTGATTGCACCGGTCTTGAAAACCGGCAGCCTCGCAAGAGGCTCGGGAGTTCGAATCTCCCCCTCTCCGCCACGCGCTTACCAGCTTCGACGGCCGGTGCCGGACTCGAATCGGGGTCCGGCATCGCAGGATGGCGCTCGCGCGATCCTGAAGTCTCAAGCGAGCAGCGCGATATTGCGCACGAGGTTTCGATTCCGCTTGAATCGACCACGGTCCGTATTAAGCTCCGCGCCCTTCACAATCGACTTCCAAAGCTTCAATGGAGGTTGCCATGCCGAAATATCTCGTCGAAGCGACCTACACCAGCGAAGGATTGAAAGGCCTGCAAAAGGACAAGGCGTCCGGACGCCGTGATGTCGTGGCCAAGGTGGTCAAGGGGCTCGGGGGCAGTCTCGAAACGTTCTACTTCTCGCTCGGTGACTACGACGTGGTGTCGATCATGGATCTGCCGGACGCGAGCGCCGCTGCCGCGTACGCGATCAGCATCTCGGCGAGCGGGGCGGTGCGCACCAAGACTACGCCGCTCCTCACCGTCGAGGAGGTCGACAGCGGCCTGGCCAAGTCCGTCGATTACCGGCCTCCGCGAGCCTAGATGGCAATCAGGCACTCACCGGCAGTCCCGGTGCTCTCCCGCCGGCGAGGGCGCGGGCGATCCGTCCGACCAGCGCGGTACCGGAATGAACAGCACGGTCGGCTCGAGCGCGCTGCCGTCGGCTCCGAGAATCGGTGAGCATTTGAGACCCGCCGCCCAGGTCAGGGCCTGGCCCTGCGGGACAAAGAACATCACATGCGGCAGCCAGGGGCCGCCGGCCTCATCGCTCAGATAACCCTGACGCGAGAGCATGAAGGACAACGACCCCGCCGCCGGGCTGGTAAAACGGTGCCCGGCAAAGGCGGCCCGGGCCTTCGCCGCCATCTGAGCCTTGCTCATTCCGGCGAGCGCCCATCTGGTGCGCTGCAGGTACTGCGGCAGCACGCTGCGCACCGCCGGCGGGTTGAAGCAGTTCGGCGCGCGGATCTTCGGATTCCAGAATTCGGCATCTCCGAAACCCGCGGCCCATGAGCGCTCGACGAAGCAGACGAAACCGTTCCGGCCCCTGACCGCGGTTTCGTAGCCGTGCTTGCCGAGCACGAGGACCTCGGCATCCGTGGAAATGGACGGGGGCGCCGCGGTGCGCGCCAGGACGATCTCGTCCTGCGGGTCGGCAATGCGGTATTGCTCGACCGGCGCCATCGTGGGGTAGGGGGCGTGCTTCTTCTCTTGCGCACCCGCAAGACTGGACAAGAGCAGGAATAGCACGACGGGAAGCGACCTTGGGTATCTCATGGGCTCTCTGCGTGGCGGTGGCTTCTCAATAGACGAGCTCGACCCCTGAAGATCGACATCTGCCACCCGGCGATTTCAGCCAAACCGCGTTCCACCGGCGGAATGGGGTTTGCTCTCCCGTTCCGATCGGATCACGAGGCCCGCGGGAGCAGCAGCATGACGTCCAAGATACAGGGTGAAGGCGATTACGAGTCCGCCCGCCGCTACGACGAGGAGACGAAGCGTTTCGTGGAGGAGAAGACGAAGGAAGGCAAGAAGCTCGAAGGCTCGGCCTCCGAGGCTTCGGACGAGCTGACGCCCGAGGAGCGGCAGGCCCTGGCCCGGGCGAAGGAGGGCGGCCAGGACAAGCGCGATGCCGAGGCCATGCGCGAGGCCGAGAAGCAGCACAAGCATTGAAGTCGCCGCTCCGGCCCGGCTGCCGGAAGCGGCAATCACGTCGAGACATTCGCCGGCTCCGACCCCAGGGCGGGGCCGGAGCCGTGACCGCGGCGGGCAGACCTGCGCGAATGACGCGCGCCTGCGGCAATCCCGTATGGCTTTCGAGAACGACCGGACTATGGTCGCCTGGAACATGCGCCCACCCGGGAGGCGAGTCATGAATCCGGCCCTTCAAAGCCAAATACTCACGCTGCTCGACCAGCACCGCACCATGAGTCTCGCAACGCTGCGCCCGGACGGTTGGCCCCAGGCGACCACCGTCGGTTTCGCGCATGACGGTCTGACCCTGTACTTTCTCTGCGGACAGGACAGTCAGAAAGCCGCCAATCTGGCGCACGACGACCGTGTCTCACTGACGATCGACCACGACACTCCGCAGGTGATGGAGATTTCGGGTCTTTCCATGGCGGCTCACGCCCAGCGAGTCGTCGATCGTGCCGAGGCGGAAAAGGCGCTGCGGCTCCTGATGCAGCGGTACCCCGAGCAATCTTCCCTTCCCGTGCCGATGCCGGCGCCGGAGGAGGTGTCCATCTTCCGGGTGAAACCCGAGGTGATCTCGGTGCTCGACTACTCGAAAGGCTTCGGGCACACCGATCTGGTGGCGTGCTAGTCCAGCCCGGTCCGCGCGACGTCACATCCGCGCCCTGACGCCGCGCGAACATGCGGCGTGCGGCCGGTCACAAATCCGGCCGGCGGCTCTCGGTATTTGCCCGCGGCGGCCGACAATCGAGGATGCCGCGAGAGACGCCAGGCATCGACGGCGGGACGGCGAGAGATTGATCTGGTTCCTGTCATTGCTGCTCATTGCAGCCTGCGGTTTCGTGGCCTGGCCGGCTCTGCGCCGGGCCCTCGCTCCCGTGTTGGCCCGCGCGGGCGGATCCGCGGCGGCCGGGAGCGCAGTCGCGTTCGATCTGCGCCGGCTGCCCGACCCTCCGCTGCTGCAGGCGGCATCGGCGCAGTTTCTGGATTGCGCCGAGACCTTCAGGAGACTGCGGAGCCTGGAGCTGGGGCTGGATATCGCGGCGGGCGCCGGGCGGCAGGACCCGGCGCATGATCGCATCGTGGCGGCCGCCCTCGCCGCGATCGGCGATCCGGCCACCCGGAGACATTACTTCCCACGGCGCCCGAATCTTCTGCCCGAGCTCATTCGCGCCATCAAC
>DASZYK010000124.1:0-1672 GCA_035545455.1 Steroidobacteraceae bacterium | reverse complement strand
CGCGATGCGCTCCTTCCCGGCGCCGCTCGGTCCGGTCACGAGGACGGGAACCGGAGCGCGCGCCACCCTGCAGGCGAGCTCGACCGCCGCGATCATCGGCTCCGATTGGACCACGGCGCCGCGCAGATCGTACTGGTTGGCGAGGCTCTCCCTGCGGCGGTGCCTCTCCCGCCGCAGCCGCTCGCTCTCGCGCGCGCTCTGGGACAGCTCGAGGAGATTCTCCACGGTGGCGAGGAGCTTGCTGTTGTCCCACGGCTTGGCGAGGTAATCGGCCGCGCCGGCCTTGACGAGCTGCACCGCCGCCTCCAGGTGCGTCCAGGCGGTCAGCAGAATGACGGGCAGATCGGGATGCCGGGCGCGGATGTCGCGGAAGAGTCTCGCGCCCTCATCCCCCGAGGTCGTGTCGGCCTTGAAATTCATGTCCGCGATGACGAGGTCGATGTCGGTGGTCTCGAGCACGGCGAGGCCCTGCTCCGGTGAGCCCGCGGCGAGCGTGCGGATCTCATGCAGCCCGAAGAGCACTTCGAGCGCCGAGGCCACGCCGGGATTGTCGTCGATCACCAGTACGGTGCGCATCGCCACTCGATCCTACCTCAGCTCTCGCGTTGCTCGCCTGCGGGTGGCGGGATGAGGAGCGCGGGCGAAGTCACGCACTGCGGGCCGCAATGGCCGGCGGAATCGAGGCCGCCCGCCAGGCCGGCCACAGCGCGGCGAGCTGCCCGAGAAGAACCAGCGAGCAGATGCCTGCCGCCAGGTACCAGAGGGGCATGCGAGGCATGGCGAATGCGCTCGTGATCCACAGGTTCAACCCCATCGTGAGTGCGGCGCCGGCCGCGACGCCGGCCGCCGCGATGAGCAGATTCTCGCCCAGGAAATACCAGACGATCTCGCCGCGCGTCGCCCCGAGCGCCCGCCGGATGCCGATCTGCCGTTTGCGCCGCGATACCCAGTAGGTCGTCAGGCCGACGATGCCGGCGGCCGTCACGCCGAGCAGACACCACGTCACGACGGCCAGAAAGACGGAGAACCCCAGCTCGTCGCGATAGGCATACCTGCGCGCGTGAGTCATGGTGTGCGGGCCGTCGAGAATCCGCATCCTGTCGTTGGAGCGAAGCACCTGCATGGCGCTCCGCTGCGCGACCGCCAGTTGTCCCGGCCGGGCGCGCACCGCGTAGATGACGTCGTTGTTGACGATGCGCGCCGGCACGAGCACCGAGTTCTCGCTGAATGCGCTGCCCCACCCGGAGGAGGAGGTCCAGGGCACTTGCAGCCGGTGCACGATGCCGACGATGCGGCTCGATTTCGCTGCTCCGGGAAACAGGAAGACCGCGCGGCCGAGGGCGTTGCCGCCCGGAAAGAGCCTGTCGGCGAGCGCCTGCGTGACGATGATGGCTCCGGGGACCCTGACCTGCGAGATCCTCGTCGGATCGAAGTCCCCGATCTCATCGGGCGCGAAATCGCGGCCTGCGATCAGATGCAGATCCAGGGTCCGCACGCCGTCGCCGCCCGCGAAGTAGATCGCCGCCATGGTGGTCGGCCGGACCTGATCGGCCTTCAGTCTCATCGCCACGCTGCCGCCCGAATTGGTGAGCGGCACGGAGTTCGTGACATATGCGTCGGCGACGCCCTGTGCCGAGCGCAGGGCCGCCACGTCCGACTGCTCCTGCGGCCC
>DASZYK010000123.1:0-17925 GCA_035545455.1 Steroidobacteraceae bacterium | reverse complement strand
GCCATGCGCATATCGGATGACCGCTATGATCGCGATCGACAGCGCCTCGAGCTGGCATTGCGTTTCCTCACTCACGAGGCCCGGACCCAGACCATACGCGCCTGGACCGGGCTGACCGACGACCGCATCCGCAAGCTCTATCGGTCGTATCTGGGCCGCGCCGCCTGTTATGTCCCCCGTCACCGCGGCAAGTCCCCCCATCAGGCGGCCTACTTCACGCGCTCGCTGAGGATCCAACAGGAAGCCGCCGTCCTGGCGAGCTTTTTCGCCCTCGCGGGGCTGGTGCCGGCGGAGCCGTCCGCCGCCGCCGGGGCCTCCCTTCCGGACATCGCCCGCGGGAACTCGCTCTGCACCGCGTTCGAGACCTACGCGGCCATGATCCCGACCGCCTCGATCTCGTTCGAGTACGCGGTCTTCCTCGCGGACTGCCTGGCCCGCGGCGATCAGCTTCGCCTCGGTAGGTGCTGCGACTGCGGGGGCATGATCGTCGTGGAGCGCTTCCCCGTCCGGGAGAAGCGCTGCCATCACTGTGCGGTCGCCGCTCAGCGAGGCTGACACCCGGCGGGCTGCCCCGGCCGCCTTCCTGCCCAAGCCGCGCTGGCGGCAAGGCGCGGCGCCTGGCCTCGCACGGAGGGGCCATGGACCGCCATCCCCCGGCGATTGCGTACGGCGGGGCTGCGCAGCGCGGGTCGGGATCGGCGCTTCATACTAAAATCGGTCCATGGACCCGAGTCAGCCGAATTTCTTCTCAGGACCCTACATCGATCGCCGCGCCGAGGAGCGTGAGGACGAAGAGTGGGCGCATGCCGCGCTGCGGGATCCCGCGACTCTTTATGTTCTCGGCAGCGGCACGCGGCATCTGGTCCACACGCGGCCGGAGCCGCGGATCGCCTTCCTCGATGCAGGCGAGCCCGCCGTGGCCGGCGCCGGTCCCGGCCAGCTGGTGCTGCTCGGCTGGTTCCGGGAGCGCCGCTGCGTGCTGGTGGAAGTCGGGGAGGAGATGCCGCCGGACCTCCCTCGGGACGCGTCGTTCGAGGAGTTGCGCCCCCTCTCTCCACTCCTTCCCGGGGAAGAAGCCGGCCTTCTGGCGTACGCGCGGGCGCTTTCGATCTGGCGCGCACGCCAGCGGTATTGCGGTGCGTGCGGCGCTGCGACCGTTCCCCAACGGGCGGGACACTGCATGCGCTGCTCCAATGAGGAATGCGGGCAGGAGTTCTTCCCGCGGCTGGATCCCGCGATCATCGTGCTGGTGACGGACGGTGAGCGCGCGCTCCTCGGCCGGCAGTCGACATGGCAGCAGGGGCGCTACTCGACCATCGCCGGATTCGTGGAGCCGGGAGAGAGCCTGGAGGATGCCGTGGCGCGGGAGGTGATGGAGGAGACGGGAGTGCCCGTCGCGGGCACCCGCTACGATTCCTCGCAGCCGTGGCCGTTTCCGGCCTCGATCATGATCGGCTTTCGCGCCTGGGCGCGCCCCGGCAGTCCCGCCCAGGGCAGGGGGGAGCTCGAGGATGCCCGCTGGTTCACCCGCGAGGAGATCCATGCCGGCGCCGCCCTGCTGCCGCCCGCGCACTCGATCTCGCGACGCCTGATCGCCGAGTGGATGGACGGAAGATAGCGCCGCATGTGCCTGCTCGTGCTGGCGTGGAACACGCACCCCCGCTACCGCCTGGTGATCGCCGCCAACCGCGACGAGTACCACGACCGGCCCGCGGCGCCGCTTCGCCTCTGGCCTGCGCCCGCTGACATCCTCGCCGGGCAGGATCTGCGCGCGGGCGGCACGTGGCTGGGAACGGACCGCCGCCGCCGGTTCGGGGTCGTGACGAATTTCCGCGATCCGCCAACAGAGGCCGAGCCCGCGACCGCCCCCGGTGGCCGGCCCCCTGACCCGCGCATCCTGCGCGGGCGCTCGCCTCCCGAGTCGGCTCCCTCCCGCGGGGGCCTGATCCCCCGCTATCTCGGCGGGACGGCCGGTCCGGGTGAGTATCTCGGCGCCCTGGAAGCCGAGGCGGCGGAGTATGGCGGATTCAACCTGCTGTTGGCCGATGGCGAGTCCCTCTGGTACGCCTCGAACCGCGCCGCGCCGTTCGCGCAGGCGCTGCCCCCCGGCGTCTACGGCCTCTCGAACGAGCGGCTCGATACCCCCTGGCCGAAATTGCGCCGCGTGCGGCGAGGCTTCGAGGCCTGGCTTCAGGCTGGCAGCGCGGACGACGGCGGCCTCTTCGCGCTGCTCGAAGATCGCACGCCGGCCGGCGAAGAAGATCTCTCCGGCGCCGGCTTCTCGCCCGAATGGGAGCGGGCCCTGTCCTCCCCCTTCGTCCTGCACGAGCGCTACGGCACCCGCTGCTCCACCGTCGTGGCGGTCGAGCCGGCGGGAGGCTGTTACGTCGCCGAGCGTCGCTTCGAGCCCAGCGGCGTCCTGAGCGGCGAGACCGAATACCGCCTGGCGCCCGGCGAGTGGGTCAGGGCGGCCGGCCCTGGGTTCCGGTGACGCAAGGAACCGGCGCTCCAGGAAACGGTCACGTCTACAATCCGTGTTTCCTCCGGCCGGGTTCGTCGCACGCATCAATGGCGCAGTGCAATTCGTCACACGGGGCTCGGCCGCAATGGCGGGCCTCGGGCGTCCTCGCATTGCTCCTCGCATGCGCCTGCGGGCCGTCGGCGCGGGCCGACGTGACGATCACCGTCACCGGGGTGAGCGACCCCCTGCGCAGCAACGTGCTCGCGTACCTCAGCTTCGCCCGCTACCAGCGCAGCAAGCAACTGACCCAGGACACCGTCGACAGACTGCAGAGCCGCATCAGCCGGGAGGTGCAGTCGGCTCTGCGTCCCTTCGGGTACTTTCAGCCCAAGGTGCGCTCGAGCGTCACCGCCTCCGGTCCGGGCGACTGGCAGGTCGCCATCGCCATCGATCCCGGTCAGCCGGTGATCCTGAAGACGGTCGACGTTCGCGTCGTCGGCCCCGGCGCGGGAACTCCGCTCTTCACGCGCATCACCTCCAACCTGCCGTTTCACGCGGGCGAGCCGCTCAACCAGGCCGAGTACGAGAGCGTCAAGGGCGATCTGCTGCGCACGGCGGCCACCTACGGCTTCCTCGATGCCAAGCTCACCCGGCACGAGCTGCTGGTCAACCCGAGCGCGCACACCGCCAGCATCGCGTTGGCGCTCGACACCGGCGTGCGCTATCGCTTCGGGGCCACGACCATCGAGCAACAGGCGGTGAGCGAGAAGCTGGTGCGCAGATACCTGCGCTACCGGCAGGGCGACCCGTTCGACCTGACGGAGGTCCTGCGCACGCAGTTCGCGCTCGACGATACGGAGTATTTCTACAACCTCGAGGTGCTGACGGGAACGCCGGACCCGGTGACCCACACCGTGCCGGTGAGCATCCATGCCGATCCGAGCCGGCCGAACGTCTACTCGTTCGCGGCCGGCTACGCGACCGACACCGGCGCGCGCGGCATCGTGAGCTGGCAGGATCGGCGGGTCAACTCCTACGGCCACAAGATGAGCGTCGATCTGGAAGCCGCGCAGGTGACCCGGTACAGCCTGCAGAGCCGCTACATCATTCCGATCGGCGACCCCGCGGTCGAGAATCTGACTCTGGCGGCGACCGTCGAGCAGCGCCAGCTCGCGGACATCGATGCGCGCACCATGTCGGCCGGCCCGAGCGTGACCCGGGTGACCGGCCGCTGGCAGACGGTCTGGTTCGTCAACGGGGTTCATTCCACCGGGACCGTGGATGGCACTCCGGAATGCCCCACGGTCACGGCGAGCGGCATCACCGAGTATGCTCAGTGCACGGACTCGACGGGACAGCCGATCCCGAGCGTCACGATCGGTACGGCGAGCGACGACCTGCTGGTGCCTGGAGTCGACATCGCGTCGGTGCCGAAGGGTTACCTGGGTGAGCCGATGTTCCAGCACGGGTTCTTCGCCGAGGTGCGCGGCTCGCAGGGTGCGTTCGGATCGAGGGCGAACTTCCTGCAGATCCACATGGAGCTCGAGCGGGTGCTCACGCTCGCGCCCAAGTGGCACCTGCTGCTGCGCGATGAATTCGGAGCCACTTTCGCCTCGCATTTCAGCGAGATGCCGTCCGTGATGCGTTTCTACGCCGGCGGCGAGGGCAGCGTGCGCGGTTTCGCCTACAACGACCTCTCGCCCACTCAGGACTTCTGCGAGACCTTCGGTGCGGGCGCGGCCGCCCGGCTGGAGTGCGTGCTCCACGCCAAGGCCGGCGGCAAGGACGTGATCACCGGCAGCGTGGAAATCGACCGCGACCTGCCGCGGAACTTCGGCGTCGCCGCCTTCTTCGACTACGGCAATGCCTTCAATCATTTCGGCACTCATCTGGAGTACGGGGCCGGACTCGGATTCCGCGTGCGCCTGCCGGTCCTGACGCTCGGTATCGACATCGGGCAGCCGCTCTCGCAGTCGGGAAAGCCGCGCCTCTACATCAACTTCTCGCCGAAGCTTTGAGAGCGCGGTAGCCGCCGATGCGCCGATTCCTGCTGCTCGCCACCGCCCTCTTCGTTCTGCTCGCGATCGCCCTGCCGAGCGCTGCGCTCTACTCCGTCCTCTTCACGCAGAGCGGCCTGCGATTCGTCGTGAGCCACCTGCCGCGGCGGTTCGGCCGTGTCGAGATCAGAATCGAGGACGTCAGCGGCACGATAGCCGGCGGCGCGCGCGCGGGACTGGTGATCGTCGATCAGGAGCGGGTGCACGTCGAGGTCCGAGGGATCTACACCCGCGTGAGGCTGGAGCCGCTCCTCTGGCAGACCATCCGGACCCCCGAAACGACCGCCGACAGCGCATACATCGAGGTCAAGCGCCCGCCGCCCGCGCCTCCCGGCGAGGCCCGCGTGCCCCACGTGCCCCAGTTCCTGCCGCGCTGGCTGACCATCGAGGTCGGACACGCCAGAATCGGCAGGGCGGTGCTCGTTGTGCCCGATGGCGCGCGACTGGAGGGCAGCGGGATCGCCGGCTCGGCGCTGCTGCGCCACCAGGACATCCGCTTTTATCAGGCCGAGCTGCAGCTGGGCGAAGTGCATTTCGCCGCCGCCGGCACGTTGCACGCGAGCGAGCCGCTGCGGCTCGCGGCCAACGGCCGGATCACCTGGCGGCCGCACGATCAGCCGGTGTGGCGGCTCGACGCCCAGGCAACGGGCGATCTCGACAAGCTGGCGGTGAGCGGCAAGATCCTCGCGCCGTTCCAGAGCGAGCTCTCGGGCGAGATGCTCGATCTGACGCACGGCTGGCACTGGCAGGGCCAGGCGCTGGTGCAGAGCTTCGACCTGCGGGCCTGGCATCTCACCGGCGCGCTCGGCGCCATCAGCGGCAGGCTCGCCCTGAGCGGCGCCGGGTCGGGATTCACCGCCCGCGGCACCCTGGACCCGGCGGGGCTGAAGGTCGGCGCTTTCGACGTGCGGTTCGACGGCTCCTACTCGCGGCAAGTCATCACCGCGCACCGGATCGACGTCACGCACGTCGCTTCCGGAGCACGAACGACCGCCTCGGGCACGATCGGGATCGTCGCCGGCGGCCCCCGCCTCGACCTGCGGGGCAACTGGCGCAACTTCCGTTGGCCGCTCGCCGGGCGCACCGTGCCGTTTCGCAGCGGCGAAGGGACGTTCGAGCTCTCGGGCGTGCGCCCCTACGATTTCCGGACCAAGGGACTCGCGCAGGTCGCGGGGCTGGCGCCGGTTCCCGCCGATGTCACGGGCAAGCTGGGCGGCGAAGGTGTCAGCATCAGCCGGGCGATGCTCGATCTCTTCGGCGGCCACGCCGACGTGCGCGGCGATGTGACCTGGGCGCCCGTGCAGCGCTGGCAGGTGAGCGGCCGCGCCACCGGGATCAATCCGGGTCAGCTGCGGCCGGATCTGCCCGGCAGCCTCGACTTCGCAGTGGCGATCGCGGGCCGCGGATTCAAGGCGGGCGATCCGCTCAGCGTCACGGTCGACGGGCTGAGCGGACGGCTTCGAGGCGTCGCCGCGAGCGGCGGCGGCAAACTCATTCACTCGGGCGACACGTGGACATTCCAACAGGTGCGGGTGGGCCTCGGGCGCACCCGCGTTGCGCTCGACGGCCGGATCGATCGCACGGCCGATCTGCGATTCGCGGTGACCGCCGAGGACCTCAGCCTGCTCTCGGCGGGCAGCCGCGGCCGATTGGAGGCGAACGGCACGATCCGCGGCCCCGCTGACAGCCCTGACATCATGGCCAGCGCCCACGGAGCCGACATTCTGTACGACGGGATCTCGCTGGCCGGCTTCGATGCCCGGATCGACTTCGATCCGACATCACGGCGGCGCTCCGCGATCGCGGCGCACCTTCGACAGCTGCGCTTCCGCCGCCGGACCGTGCGCAGCCTCGACTTCACGCTCGACGGTCCCGCGTCCGCGGCGACAGCGCGGCTCGACGCGCAGGCGCCGGGCCTGCGTCTGGCCGCGACGGCGAGCGGCGGTTTCAGCCGCGGCGCCTTCGCCGGCATGCTGGAATCTCTCAATGTCACCGGCAGCGAGTCGCTGCGGCTGCACCTCGAGCGGCCGGTCTCACTGAGGGTGTCCCGCGCGCAGAGCGGCATCGACCGGCTCTGTCTGGTCGGCACACCGGGCAATCTCTGCGCGGAAGCGAGCTGGACGCCCGCGGCCTGGTCCACCACGCTCACCGCCAGCCGGTTGCCGCTGAGCACGCTCACCGCGGGACGCACGCCGGCCGTCGAGTATCTCGGCGAGATCAATGTCGGAGCGCGCCTCTTCGGCGGCGGCAACAGCCCGGCGCAGGGAGTGCTGCGCATCGAGCTGAATGACGCCGTCCTTTCGCGGCGTCTCGTGAGCGGCCGCATCGAGCGCACCTCCATCGGATCGGGTGTGCTCACGGCGACCGCCACGACGAATTCGATCAATGCCGATGCATCCCTGACGTCCGGAGAGATCGGCACATTCGCCGGAACCCTCGAGATCGGCCGCAGCGCGCGGCGCTGGCAGGACATGCCGGTCGCGGGCGAGCTTCGGGCCCAGACGTCGAAGCTCGACCTCGTATCGCTGTACGTCCCCGACATCGACCGCGCCTCGGGAAATCTGACGGCGGATGCCCGGATCGCGGGGACGGTGGGCACGCCGCAGCTCAGCGGCACGCTCGGCATCTCCGACGGTCAGGTCGACCTGTATCAGACCAACCTGCGGCTGCGGCAGATCGCCTTGACCGCCCGCCTGACGGATGATGGCCTGGAGTTCAACGGCACCGCGCAGGCAGGCAAGGGCTCGGTGCACGCCGCCGGCCAGATGCATTGGCGCGACGCGCTGCCGTACGGGCAGCTCCACCTCGATGGAACCAACCTGCGGGTGGTGGACATCCCGGAGGCGCAGATCGATGCCTCGCCCAGCCTGGACTTCAAGGTGGCCGCCAGGGAGATCGACATCACGGGCAGGGTGGCGGTGCCCTACGCGAAGATCGTGCCGACCGACCTCACTGGCGCGGTGACGCCTTCCTCCGACGAGGTCATCGTCGGCCAGGAGTCGCAGAATCCGGCCGATCGCTTCAAGGTGAGAACTCAGATCACCATGATCCTGGGGCCCGACGTGAACCTCGACACGATGGGGCTCACCGGTCAGCTCGCGGGCAGCATCTCGGTGCGCAGCGGCTACGACGCGATCACCCGCGCCACCGGGGAGCTTTCCGTGCAGAAGGGCCAGTACGCCGCGTACGCCCGCAAGCTGGAGATCCAGCGCGGGCGCCTCATCTTCACGGGCGGCCCGATCGACAACCCGGGCATCGAGATCCGCGCCATCAAGCGCTATCCCGACGTGACCGCCGGAATCAACGTGCGCGGCACTCTGCAGCAGCCGCAGATGTCGTTCTTCTCCGACCCGTCCCTGCCGCAGTCGCAGATCGTCTCGCTGATCCTCTCCGGCGGCGGCGGCGGCGGGTCGCTGCAGATGATGCAGGCGGCCTCGACGCCCCAGAGCCAGCAGGCGACCGCCGCCAATGAGCTGCTGACCCAGGGCGGCGCGATCCTCGCCCAGCAGCTGGGCTCGCGCATCGGTCTGCCCGACATCAGTCTGGAGACCGATCTCAACAACGAGACCTCGCTGGTCCTCGGCAAGTACCTCTCGCCGCGCCTGTACGTGAGCTACGGCGTCGGCCTCACGCAGCAGTTGAACGCGATCCGGCTGCGCTACAGCCTGGGTGATCACTGGACGATCCGCACCGAGGCCGGACAGATCAGAGGAGCGGATCTGGTGTTCAGCGTGGAGAAGTAGGCGGGGCTACAGGCCCTCGCAAGCCACGCCTGACCGTCCCGTGCGGGTGCGCGCCACCCTTGACACCCTCGCATTAATATTCATAATGCGTGCAAGTTTATGCATGCTTCCTCCTGATCCTCCGATGGACGCCCAGCAGCTCGAGCGCCGCCAGGCGATCGTGCGCATCCTGCGTGACGGCCATGTTCGCCGGCAGGAGGATCTGGCGCGCCTGCTGAAGAGCGAGGGTTTCGAGGTGACGCAGTCCTCGGTCAGCCGCGATCTGCGCGGTCTCGGCGTGCTGAAGGCCAGCGGCAGATACGTGCTGCCGCCCGACGAGGTCTCGCGCGCCAATGGCGACTTCGCCATGCTGGCGCAGTTCGTGCGCGGGCTCAGGCGCGCCGGCCCGTCGCTCACCGTGCTCAGGACCACCATCGGCGCGGCGCAAAGCGTCGCCGTCGCCATCGACCGGGCGGAGTGGCCCGAAGTCGCCGGCACCATCTCGGGCGACGACACCATCTTCATCGCAACCGCCAGCGGCCGCGCGCAGGACGCCCTGGTCGCGAGGCTCCAGACCATCTTCCGAGTTTGAGCATGCCCAATCCCGTGCCCTCGAAGGGCGATCAGCCCATCGTCCTCGCCTATTCCGGCGGCCTCGACACTTCCTTCCTCGTGCCCTGGCTGAAGGAGAACTACGGCCGCCCGGTCATCACCGTGACGGTGGACACCGGAGGCATCGATGAGGCGGCCGCGCGGACGCTGGCGGAGCGCGCCCGCGCCCTCGGCGCCGTGGAGCATCACCGGATCGATGCGCGCGCGGACTACTTCGAGCAGGTGCTGCGATTCCTCATCATGGGCAACGTGAAGCGCGGCCAGATGTATCCCCTCTGCGTCGGCGCGGAACGCGTCATGCAGGCGCAGACCATCGCTCACATGGCGCGCAAGCTCGGCACCAGCATGATCGCGCACGGCTGCACGGCCGCGGGCAATGACCAGGTCCGCTTCGAGGTTGCGATGCGCACCCTGGCCCCGGAGCTCGAGGTGCTGGCGCCGGTGCGCGACCGGGCGTTCAAGCGGCAGGAGGAGCTCGACTACCTGCAGTCGCGCGGGCTGCCGGTCCCGCCCTTCGGGGCGGCCTATTCGGTCAACCGCGGACTCTGGGGTGTCACGATCGGAGGCAAGGAGACCCTGACATCGTCCGGAAGCATCCCCGACGATGCGTGGGTGCTGACGCGCGACGCCTTCTCGCATCCGCGGGCCGCCGAGTCTCACATCGTGGAATTCAGGCAGGGCCGCCCTGTCGGGCTCGACGGGCGGGCGCTCTCGCCGGTTGCGCTCATCGAGGCGCTCGAGGCGCTCGCGGCTCCGTTCGGCATCGGGCGCGGCATCCATCTGGGCGACACCATCATCGGCACCAAGGGCCGTGTCGCATTCGAGGCACCCGCCGCCGAAGTGCTGCTCACCGCCCACCGGGAGCTCGAGAAGCTCGTGCTCACGGGGCGTCAGCAGCGCATCAAGGAGACGGTCGCTCAACCCTACGGCGACCTCGTGCACGAGGGCCAGCTCCTCGATCCCGTCTGCCGCGACATCGAGGCGCTGCTTCTCTCCTCCCAGGAGCGGGTGACCGGGCATGTGCGCATCCAGCTGCGTCCCGGCAACCTCTTCATCGAGGGCGTCGAGTCGCCCTACTCGCTGATGGCCGCCTCCAAGGGCGTCTACGGCGAGGCGGCGGGTGAGTGGACCCCCACCGACGCGCTCGGCTTTTCCAAGATCGTCGCCCTCACCGGCGTATTTCACCGGCGCGCCGCCGAGCACGCCCGGAAGGAAGCCTGAAATGGTCAGTGGAATGAGAAGCGTCGTCGTCGACAAGATCGCCTCCGTGGCGCAGGCCTGCGGCCTCTCGCACGAGGTGCGGATCTCGACCGACATCCCGTCCGAAGAGGGCGTGGTGGTGGTCGTCGAGGTGCTGACCAACAAGTCGACCTACAACACGCTGGAGCTCACCAGCGGCCGCATGGCCAAGGTGGGCAAGGGCGACATCGTGGTGGGCGCGCTGGGTCATCGCAAGGCGCTCTTCGGCTATTCCGGACATGTCCCGCCGTCGCTGCAGGCGGGAGATGTCATTCAGATGCTCAACATCGGCGGCGTGCTCGGCGTCTGTGACTCCATCAACCCCGACAAGGGCAAGCCGTTCGACTGCCGTGTGCTCGGCGTGGCGCTGCATTTCCCGTATCTCGGAGAGCGCATCGGCGTGCCGGCGCGGGTGGGCCACCGCCGGCTGGATCTCGAGGCGAAGCTCGAGTCGCGCCAGGTGCCGGTGGTGGCGCTGGCCGGGACCTGCATGGAGGCCGGCAAGACCGCGGCGGCCTGCGCCATCATCAGCCGAATGCGTCACCGCGGGCTGGTGATCGACGCCTTCAAGGCGACCGGCGTGTCCCTGCGCCGCGACATACTCGCGATGGAGGACGCCGGCGCGCGCCGCTCCGCCATATTCACCGATCTCGGGGTCGTCACCACCACCCGGATCAACGGCCCGGCGCTCACCCGCACGATGCTGACGGAGCTCTCGGCCGGCAAGCCGGACGTGATCGTATTCGAGCTGGGCGACGGCATCCTCGGCACTTACGGCGTCGACGCCATCCTGGAATGCGCCGACATCCGCGCCGCGCTCACCGGTGTCGTGCTCTCGGCCAACGACCCGGTCGCGGCCTGGGGCGGCGTGAAGCTGCTGCGGGACCGCTTCGGCATCGAGCCGTGCGTCGTCACCGGGCCATCCACCGACAATCAGGTGGGTGTCGAGATCATCACGACGCAGATGGGTGTGCCCGCCTGCAACGCGATGAGCGCGGGCGCGGCGCTGGGCGACCGTGTGATCGAGGCCGTCGGCCTCGCCCGGGAATCGGCCGCATGACTGCGCCCATTCCGACGGTGGTGATGGGAGGCACCGGCTACGTGGCCGGCGAGCTGTTGCGCCTCATCGCGGGTCATCCGCGCTTCGAGCTGGCCGCCGTGATGTCCGACAGCCAGCCGGGCGAGCCGGTGGCCAGGGCATTCCCGCATCTCGCGGCGGCATACGGCGACACCCGTTTCAAGTCCCAGGCCGAGGTGCAGGCGCTCGTGACCGGCGTCCCGGAGTGCGCCGTGCTCTCGGCGGCCCCGCACGGCGTCTCCGCCGCATTGATCGACTCTCTGCTGAAGGCGGCTTCGCAGGCTGGAACGCGGCCGCGGGTGGTCGACATCTCCGCCGATTTCCGCTTCCGTTCCGCGGCGGAATACGAAGCCGTCTACAAGCACGCGCATGACGCGCCGGCACGCCTGCCCGAGTTCACCTGCGCCGTGCCGGAGCACCTGCGCAAGCTCGAGACGCCGCACGTCGCGCATCCCGGCTGCTTCGCCACGGCCACGCTGCTCGCGAGCGTACCGCTCCTGTCTCTGGGACTCACGCCGCCGGTGTTGTTCGTGACCGGGATCACCGGGAGCACCGGGGCCGGGCGCAAGCCGGTGGAAGGCACGCATCATCCGCTGCGCCACGGCGATCTCTACTCCTACAACGCGCTGGCGCATCGTCACGCGCCGGAGGTGGCCGCCTGCGCGCGCGCGGCCACGGGGGTGGAGGCCGAGTTCGCGTTCGTGCCTCACTCCGGGCCGTTCGCCCGCGGCATTCACGTCACCGTGCAGGCGCCCCTGAGGACGGGCATGGATACCCAGGGAGTGCTGGCGGCGCTGCGCGAGTTCTATGCCGGATCGCCCTTCGTGCGGGTGATCGACTCCGCGCCGCGGGTCAAGGAGGTCGCGGCCACCAACTACGCGCATCTCTCAGCCGCGGCCAACGGCCGCACGGTCGCCGTGATGTGCGTGGTCGACAACCTCAACAAGGGTGCAGCCGGCGGCGCGGTGCAGTGGATGAACCGGATGTTCGGGCTGCCGGAGACGGAAGGTCTCACGGCGTGCGCGCCGGGCTGGACCTGAAGAGTGCAAAACATGAATTCCGCAGCAACTGCCACAGTGAGCGGCTCGCCGGGCCGGGACTACCTCGCGCCGGTCTTCTCCCAGTATCCCTTCGAGGTCGCCTCCGCCCAGGGCGTATGGCTGCTGAACGGCCGCGGCGAGCGGGTGCTCGATCTCTATGGCGGCCACGCGGTCGTGGCGCTCGGCTACGGGCACCCCGGCTGGACGGAAGCGCTCACCGCCCAGGCCCGCTCGTGCAACTTCCAGACGAACGCGATTCCCATGCGCATCCGCGCGCGCGCGGCGGAGCGGCTGGTGCGCTTCTCGGGGCTCGAGTTCACCAGCGTCTTCTTCGCCAACAGCGGCGCGGAGGCCAACGAGAACGCGCTGCGGCTGGCGTTTCGCATGACTTCCCGGCCGCACGTCGCGGCGGTGGAAGGCGCCTTCCATGGCCGCACGGCGGCGGCAGCGGCGGTCACGTGGGGCTCCGACAGCTGGTTCAGCTTCCCCCGCAAGCCGTTCGATGTCAGCTTCATGCCGCGCGGTGATGTCGAGGCGATCGCGGCGCAGGTCACCGATCGCACGGCAGCGGTCATCGTCGAGCCCGTGCAGGGACTCGCGGGCGCCGTGGACCTGGGCAGGCCTTACCTCGCGGCGCTTCGCCGCCGCTGCGACGAGGTCGGAGCGCAGCTCATCTTCGACGAGGTCCAATGCGGCTTCGGCCGCGTCGGCCAGCCCTTCGCCGCCAACCTCTACGGCGTCATGCCCGACATGATCACCGTGGCGAAGGCGCTCGGGAACGGCTTTCCCTGCGCGGCGCTGCTCACTTCCGCCAAGGTGTCCGCGCAGCTGGGTGTCGGGCTTCTCGGCACGACCTATGGCGGCGGGCCCATGGCCTGCGCGGCCATCGAGGCGGTGATCGAGGCGATCGAGTCGGAGAAGCTGCTCGAGAACGTGCGGCGCGTATCCGACTACATCCGCCGCACCTGCGTCGTCGGTCCGGTGAAGGGATGCCAGGGCGAAGGCTTTCTGCTCGGGCTGCGCACCAGCCGGCCCGCCAGGCAGATCCAGGCCGAGCTGCTGGAAGGCGGCATTCTCACGGGCACGGCGAGCGACAGCCACATCGTCAGGCTCCTGCCGCCCTTCATCCTGCAGGAGGAGCACGTCGACATGCTGCGCGATGCGCTCGCGAGCCTCCCCGCATGAAACGGTTCCTCGATCTGGCGGACCTCGAGCGCGGGGAGGTACTGGCGCTCCTCGAGCTCGCGCGGCGCCTCGAGACACACCCCGAGCCGCATGCGCTCACGGGCAGGATCCTGGGACTCCTTTTCCTCAACCCCTCGCTGCGCACGCTCGCCTCATTCCAGGCCGGCATGGCGCGGCTCGGCGGCAGCTCGTTCGTCATCACGCCCGGCCAGGGTACCTGGCAGCTCGAGACGCGGCTCGGCGCCGTGATGAGCGGCGCGGCGGCGGAGCACGTGCGCGAGGGAATACCCGTGCTCGCTTCGTACTGCGACGCGCTGGGCGTGCGTGCGTTCGCCGACGGCCGGAACCTCGACGCGGACCTCGAGGACGCGTCGTTCAATGCGATGGCGAGCCTGGTCGACAAGCCGCTCATCAATCTGGAGTCGGCGATCAACCATCCCTGCCAGGCGCTCGCGGACTGGAAGACGATGGACGATCTCGGCGTGCCGCGCGGCGGACGTTTCGTCCTCTCGTGGGTGTACCATCCGCGCGCGCTGCCGCTTGCCGTGCCGGCCGCGGCGGTCCACATGGCGGCGCTGCGCGGCATGGAAGTGATCGTGCTGCGGCCCGAAGGCTTCGCGCTGCCGCAACCCGTCATGGACAAGGCGCGGCGCGCGGCTGCGCTCTCCGGCGGCTCCGTACGGGAGACCGCCGACCGAAGCGATGCGCTGGCCGGCGCGCACGTCATCTATGCCAAGGAATGGGGCGCCACGGCCTGCTACGGAGATGCGGAGGCGGATGCCCGGCTGCGCGGCGAGCTCAAGCACTGGTGCGTCCGCGACGACTGGTTCGCGCACACCGCGCCGGACTGCCGCCTGATGCACTGCCTGCCGGTGCGTCGCAACGTCGCGGTTGCTGACGAGGTACTCGATGGCCCGCGCAGCATCGTGCAGCGCGAGGCCTACAATCGGCTCACCGCGCAGATGGCGGTTCTCTATCGCATGTTGAGAGGCATTTGAGGGACAACCGAGATGATCATGCATCCTGGCGATCAGGCCCTGGCGATCCGCGCGCTCAAGAACGCCGCTCCGTACATCCGCATGTACAAGGGCAAGACCTTCGTCGTGAAGGCGGGCGGCGGCGTGTTCGCCGATGTCGCCTCGACGCGGGTTCTCATCGAGCAGATCGCGATCCTGCATTATTTCGGGGTGCGGGTGGTGTTCGTCCATGGCGGGGGCCCGCAGCTCACGGAGCTGTCCACGGCGCTCGGCGTGCCGACGCGCATGGTGGAGGGGCGGCGGGTCACCGACCAGCAGTCCATCGACGTGTCCGCGATGGTGCTCAACGGGCTCATCAATACCCGCATTCTGGGCATCTGCCGCGACCTGAACATCGAGGCGGTGGGGATCAGCGGCGTCGACGCGGGCCTGGTGCGCGCGCACAAGCGGCCGCCGGTCAAGCTCGAGTCGAGCGGCGAAGTGGTGGACTATGGCTTCGTCGGCGACATCGATGCGGTCGACCCGACGGCGATACGCAAGCTCCTCGACAACGGCCTGATGCCCGTGGTGAGTCCGCTGTCGGCGGATGACAGCGGCCTGCTTCTCAACATCAATGCGGATACCGTGGCCGCGGCGCTCGGCGCGGCGCTCGGCGCGGAGAAGCTCATCCTGTGCACGGGCGCGCCCGGCATTCTGGGCAACGTCGCCGACGCGGGATCGCTGATTTCCTACATGGATCTGCGGGGCCTCAAGCGGCTGCGCGAGGAGGGGCGCATCGCCGACGGCATGCTGCCCAAGGCCAAGGCGGTCGAGGAGGCGATCCGCGGCGGGGTGCGGCGGGTGCACGTGGTGTCATATCAGGCTCCCGAGGGCATTCTCGGCGAAGTATTCACCAACGAAGGGACCGGCACCCTGATCGTCGCCGACATCAACGCGCTGACACCCGCCGAGCAGCTGGGCGCGCAGAGCTGAGCCGCCCCGGAGACGCCATGACTCGCCTGTGGGACAAGGGAGCGCCTCTCGATGATCGCGTGCTGCGCTACACTGCGGGAGAGGACTACACGCTCGACGAGCGGTTGGTTCGCTACGATGCGCGCGCATCCGTCGCCCATGCGGAGATGCTCCACGAGCAAAAGCTCCTGTCCGGGCCCGACCTCGAGGCGATCCGGAGCGGGCTGACGGCGCTGGCGGAGGAGCATGCTCGCGGGGCCTGGCGAATCGAGCTCGCGGACGAGGATGGTCAGACGGCGCTCGAGCGCCGGCTGACAGAGCGCATCGGAGCTGCCGGAGGGCGCGTGCACCTGGGACGCTCCCGCAACGATCAGGTCCTGACGGCCCTGCGGCTGTATCTGCGGGATGCCGTGGAGGAGTTGAGCGGCGGCGCTCTCGGCGTGGCCAAAGCACTCGGACGCCTGGCGGAGCGTGAGAAGGACACGGCGCTGCCCGGGTACACCCACATGCAGCAGGCGATGCCGAGCTCGGTGCCGCTGTGGGCCGGGGGCTTTGCGGCGGAGATACGGGACGACGCGGAAGGCTTGCGGCAGGTCCAACGCCGGGTCGGCAAATCTCCCTTGGGATCGGCCGCGGGATACGGCACGCCGGGATTGCCGATCGACCGCCAGTCGACCCGGCAGAAGCTCGGCTTCGGCGAAGTCCAGGAGCCGGTGACCGCGGTGCAGCTCTCGCGCGGCAAGGCCGAGGCGAGCCTGCTCTTCGAGATCGCGCTCCTCATGCAGGACCTCGGCCGCCTCGCCGCCGACGTCCTCCTCTTCTACACGCAGGAGCTCGGGTTCCTGGAGCTGTCCGACGCGTTCACGACGGGCTCGTCCATCATGCCGCAGAAGCGCAACCCGGATGTGTTCGAGCTGATCCGCGGCCGCTCGGCCACGGCGCAGGCGTGCCTCATGGAGGCGCTCGGCCTCTGCGCCAAGCTGCCCTCGGGCTACCAGCGCGACCTGCAACTGCTGAAGATCCCTCTCTTCCGCGGCATCGATCTCGCGCAGCAGACGCTCGACATCCTGCCGGCCGCCCTCGATGCGATGCGCTTCAAGCCCGAGCGCATTCGGCTCGATCCCGCCATCCACGCCGCCGAGGAGGCCAACCGCCTCGTCGTCACGGAGGGGGTTCCATTCCGCGACGCCTATCGCCGGATCGCCGCGAAACTCAAAAGCTCCGGCTGATACATAGGGTTCAAAGATCGGGGTCTTCCGCGGCGTCTTTTTGCCTGCGTTTTGTGCGCCCCCTCTGTGCCTCTTCCGAGGCTCGATTCGGGCTTCCATCCTGTCCTCGAGTCTTCCGCTTCTGCAATTTTTTCCATTCCTCTACCGCCTGGGTCCGCCTCTCCTCGAGAGTCTGCGAACCATGTTCTGCATCCTGCTGCGCACGATAGGCCAGCCAATCGGTAACAGCCTTCTGTTTGGCTTCCTCCATGTCGGAAGTTGATGGCACCTCATGCGGCGGCTGTTCAGACGGTACCAGGTGCTCGCCCAGAGCAGACGCGTCTGCGAGATCCTGAGGTCGACCGGCAGCGAGTTTGGCTGCAAGCAGGTCCTCACGCGAAATGAACCACGCATTAAGACCAGATTCGACCGGATGTTCGACGCGACGCCGCCATGCCTGATCGAAATCAACACCGCTGATGTTTGGCAATATGTCGACCATGACCGGCGGCGTGCCCATCCTGAAGAAATTTCCAGGCTCCATGAAATCCTTGTGAGTCAGCCCTTCGAGCGGTGCGCCAAACTGCGAAAGCGCGGCAAAGACAGCTTTGCTGTTTTCCGCGCTCCAGGACATCGAGATCTTTAGTCGCCCGCGGCTCGGCGTGCAGCGAGACCGCATACCCACCGACGATGAGATACTTAACGCGGTGCGCGTTTAATGCGGACAAGAGTTCTTTGAAGTCTCGGAACATCCGGCATCGATCCCTTCATCGCATACAATGCCATCGTAATTTCCGTGACCGCGTGGATGCGCTCCTCCGGCGAGGTCCCTCGCCAGGCATCGCGCTCGGCGCGCTTCATTGCGTCAAAGCTGGTGAACCGCGTAAGTCGCTTATCCACAAAAGAATTATAGCATAGCTTGCCGTGTTCGGGCGGACCGAAATCAGTGCGCCTCGTCCCAGTTGGCTCCGGTGCCGATCTCGACCCGCAACGGCACTTTCAGCTCCGCGGCCGAGGTCATTCTCTCCCTGACGGCTTCGCTCACCTGCTCGACGGCATCGCTGCGCACTTCCAGCACCAGCTCGTCGTGGACCTGCATGATGAGGCGCGCCGGAGCGTCCTCGCGCTCGCACCACGCATCGACCGCGATCATGGCCCGCTTGATGATATCGGCCGCGGTGCCCTGCATGGGCGCATTGATGGCGCTGCGTTCCGCGTACTGGCGGGTCTGATTGTTGCCGGAGCGGATGTCGGGCAGATAGAGCCGTCTGCCGTACACCGTCTCCACGTAGCCCTGCTCGCGCGCCTGCCGGCGCGTCTCGTCCATGAAGCGCCGCACGCCCGGATAGCGCTGGAAGTAGCGCTCCACGTAGGTCTGCGCCGCGCCGCGGTCGA
>DASZYK010000122.1:0-2445 GCA_035545455.1 Steroidobacteraceae bacterium | reverse complement strand
CTTTGGGGGCGACCGGTTTCGACGTGGGTTGCGAACCTTCAGGGGCGTACCGAGGCGCAGTGTCCTCGTAAATCTCGCTGCAAACTCATAGTTGCCAACGACGACAACTACGCTCTAGCTGCCTAAACGCAGCTGACCTCTGACCGGCTCGTGCCTGTGCGACCGAATCAGGGGACGCGTTCACAGGATCGCGATCCGCGCGTGCGACGGGCCGGATCGTTAAGAGTCACCGTCCGCTGGCGCGGCGTCTTCCCTGTCCCTCGGGTAGCGCAGCGTGAGAACCAAAGAGCGGGATACGTACGTAGATCCTGAAGTCTAGGACTTGCGGACGGGGGTTCGATCAAAGGGTCGCGCCGATCCGTGAGGGTCGGCTGAGAACGGAGCTCACATCGGCGAAACCTGACGGCGCTCTCTTCGGAGAGCGGCATGGCAACGCCGAGGGGTAGGAAGAGGGCCAACCTCAGGCCTGCCCTGTAGAGACTCATAGGCTCGCCGTGGAGATCATGTCCTGGGCGGGTACTAGGATTCCGCCGGTACGGCGGGATAACACGCTCCGCATCCGGGCCGTCGCAGCGGCTCGGATGAAGGCATAGTCCAGGCCGCCGCGAAAGCTGCGGATGCACTGTCCCCCCGCCTCCACCAATGGTGACCGCACTCCCGGCAGAATGGCCGGGAGTGTGATCTTTTTTGAGCCACAACTTCATTCGAGCGACGCACTCTCCATCCGTGCCGGAACCAACCGGAGCCGTCGCTCATTGAACGAGGACGATGACGACCGAGGATTCCGAGCCGCTTGCGAAGCGCGCGCGGGCCGGCCGTGAGGAGGCAGGCGGGCTCACTGGCGCGCGTACACTCGTATCTCTCGAGGAGCTGCGGGGCGCGGTCGATGCCTGCCGCCGCTGCGCCCTCTGGAGGTCGGCCACGCAGGGAGTACCCGGCGAAGGGGCGACTCCCTCGCGCCTCATGCTGGTCGGCGAGGCGCCGGGCGACTCCGAGGACCTTCAGGGCCATCCGTTCGTGGGGCCCGCGGGCGCAATCCTGGATCGGGCGCTGCAGGACGCCGGGCTCGGCCGCGACTCGGTCTACATCACGAACGCCGTCAAGCACTTCAAGTTCGAGCTCCGCGGCAAGCGGCGGCTGCACATCAAGCCGAGCGCGGGTGAGATCGAGGCCTGTCACTGGTGGCTCGGCGAGGAGCTGCGTCTGGTCGCGCCGAAGCTCGTGATGGCGCTGGGCGGGACTGCCGCTCGCGCGCTGCTCGGCCATCCGGTGATCGTCTCGCAGCTGCGCGGGGCTCCGACCAGACTCTCCGCGACGTCGCATCTCTGGGTGACGATCCATCCTTCGTTCCTGCTCCGCGTCCCCGATGACGCGCAGCGCCGCAACGAGTATGCGCGGTTCGTCAAGGAGCTGAGAGACGCGGTCGCCTGGATCGAGACGCACTGACCGGGGCGTCAGGTCTCGACCAGCCCGTCGAGCGAGGTCAAAGCACCGTAGAGGTCCGGCCGCCGGTCGCGGAACACGAACCAGTTGTCCCGCAGGGCCGCCGTCTCCTCGAGGTCGAACGTCGCCGTGAGGACCGCATCTCCTTCCTCGGCAGCTTCGGCGACCTTCGCGCCGAATGCATCCGTGATGAACGAAGAGCCGTAGAAGCGGATATAGAGCCCGTCGGGATCCTGCAGCGAGCGCTCGAGTCCGTAGCGGTTCGCGGCCGCGAGCGGCGTGAGATTGGCGGCGGCATGGCCTTGTTGGGTGCGCTGCCAGTGGTCGCGGGAATTCACCGGCAGAGCCGGCGGCGGCTCGGTGCCGATCGCCGTCGGGTAGAGCAGCAGCTCCGCGCCGCCGAGCGCCATGGCGCGCGCCGCCTCCGGGAACCACTGATCCCAACAGATTCCCACGCCGAGGCGCGCGAAGCGCGTGCGCCAGACCTTGAAGCCGGTGTCCCCCGGACTGAAGTAGTTCTTCTCCTGATATCCCGGTCCGTTGGGAATGTGCGACTTGCGGTAGATGCCGAGCCTGGAGCCGTCGGCATCGAGGATGGCGATGGAGTTGAAGTAAGCGGGTCCGGACCGCTCGAAGAAGCTGATGGGCAGCACCACGCCCAGCTCACGGGCCACCCCGCTGAAATGCCGCACCGCGGCATTGTCCTCGACGGTGCTGGCAAGCTTCAGGTGCCGCGCGTCCTGCTCGATGCAGAAGTACGGCGTCTCGAAGAGCTCCGGCAACAGGATGACCTGCGCGCCGCGGGAGGAGGCTTCCCGCACGAGCTGCTCCGCCCGCGCAATGTTCGCGGCCCTGTCCCAGCTGCAGGCCATCTGGACCACCGCCAGGGTTACGGGCCGCGGTGACCTGCGGAAATGCTCAGGTGGCTTGGACCTCGGACCGGACTCCCGTGTTCCCGCGCTCGGCCCGAGACTTTCGAACCTGCTCGCTGATGCGCATGGC
>DASZYK010000121.1:0-3333 GCA_035545455.1 Steroidobacteraceae bacterium | reverse complement strand
GTTCGCGCGGCCAAGATTCTTGCTCATCCGTCCGGCGCGCACCGCGGACGCTTCCATCCCAACTTATAGTCCTCGCCGAGCCTGCTCCGGAGCCCGCGCCATGCGCGGCCCGGCCGCAGGTCCGAGTGGCTGGCAGCTGGCACGCTCCAATGGTCATGCACAAACAGCACATCGAATTCGCACCCGTCGACCGCGAGCACGGCTGGGAGGCGGCGCCCGGATATCCCGAGGGCTCCGGAGTGCTGCACAAGATCCTGGCCGGCGCCCTGGACGAGTCCGCGGGGACCGGCTCGCGCACCCGGCTGCTGCGCTTTCCGGCGCGCTTCCACACGCGTACGCCCTTCGTGCATTCCTACTGGGAGGAGGTCGTGCTCCTCGAGGGGGATCTGTGGGTCGGCAACGACTCGCGTGGCGACGGTGGCGAAAGGTTCCAACCCCTCACGTACGCGTGCCGGCCGCCGGGCATCCATCACGGGCCGTTCAAGTCCGTCGGCGGTTGCCTCCTGCTCGAGCTCCACGACTACAGATGAAGAGCGGCGCCGAGCACCTGCGGTCGCTGCGCGACGGGCGCGCGCTCTACCTCGGGGGTGAGCGCATCGACGATCACACCGAGCATCGCGCCTTCCGCAACGCCGTGCGCACCGCGGCGGCGCTCTACGACTGGCACTGTCGCGACGAGCAGCGCGAGCGCATGACCTTCATCTCGCCTACTTCCGGTGAGTCCGTGAGCCGCATGTGGCAGCTGCCCGGGAGCTGCGAGGAGCTGCGGCAACGGCGCCGGGCGCTCGAGGGCATCGCACGCCAGACCTGCGGAATGCTCGGGCGCTCGCCCGATCATGTCGCATCGGTGCTCTCCGGCTTCTACATGGCGCTCGATCTCTTCGAGCGGCACCACCCCGCGCGCGCCGCGGCGGTGCGCGACTACTTCCATCACGCCCGTGACCGCGACCTCTATCTGAGCTACGCCATCGTCAGCCCGCAGGCGGATCGCTCCCGCGGCACCTCCGAGCAGGCCGACCCGTTCCTGGTGTGCGGAGTGTGCGATGAGGATGCGAGCGGTGTCACGTTGAAGGGCGCGAAGATGCTCGCCACCGCCATCCCGCTCGCCAACGAGGTGCTGGTGGCGGCCATCCAGCCGCTGAAGCCGGGAGAGGAGCGTTACAGCGTCAGCGCAGTGGTGCCGCTCAACACCCCGGGACTTCGCCTGCTGTCGCGCAAGTCCTACGAGGCATCGTGCCACGAAGTCTTCGACAACCCGCTCGCCGCACGCTTCGATGAGAACGACTGCGTGCTGTACTTCGATGAAGTGCGGGTGCCATGGGAGCGCGTGTTCGTGCACGGCGATGTGCGCATGGCGCAGGACCAGTGGCACGCCGGGCCGACCCACGTCTACCAGAACTACCAGTGTCAGATCCGTCTGCTGGTCAAGCTGCAGTTCCTTCTCGGCCTGGCGCACCGCATTGCGCAAGTCAACGGCGTCCTCGCCCTGGCGCCGGTGCGCGAGCAGCTCGGGCAGCTCGCCGCCGAAGTCGCGATGGTCGAGGGGCTGATCTGCGGCATGGAGTCTGCCGGAAGCGCGTACCGCGGCTACTGGGTGCCGAACCGCGCGATGCTCTACTCGGCTCAGGTCCTCACCCAGCAGCTCTACCCGCGATTCGTCGGCGCGATCCGCGAGCTCGCCGGCGGAGGCCTCATCATGGTGCCGGCCTCGGTGCAGGATCTGTCGAGCGCCGCGACGCGCGACATCGTCGTGCGCACCCAGCAGTCGCCGGTCACCGACGCCCTCGGGCGCGTGAAGCTCATGAAGCTCGCCTGGGATGCGCTCGGCTCCGAGTTCGCCTCGCGCCACGTGCAGTACGAGATGTTTTACGCGGGCGCCGCGATGGTGACGCGCGCGCACGCCTACCGCAGCTGCGACTGGGGTCAGGTGTGCGCACTGGTCGATGAGTACATGGCGACCTATGGCCCCGGCACGCCCGGGACCGAAAGCACCGGATGCCCTTGAGCGCCGCAGCCTCGTTCCCGGGTTCCGTCGGTGCGCGGCGGCTGCGCGATGCCTTCGGGCGATTCGGCACGGGTGTCGCCGTCGTGAGCAGCCTGGATGGCGATAGCCGCCCCTGCGCCGTCACCGTCAACAGCTTCGTGTCGCTGTCGCTCGAGCCGCCCCTAGTGGCCTTCAGTGTCGCCCGCGAGGCGCGCTGCCTCGCGCCACTACGCGCCGCGCACGACCTGGTGATCAGCGTGCTGCGGCATGACCAGCGGCACGTGGCCGCCAACTTCGCGCGGCCGAGCACGGCCCGCTGGGAAGGCATGCCGCTCGCTGCCAGCGCCAGCGGACCCTCGCTGGTGCGCGGGGCGCTCGTCGTGCTCGAGTGCACTCCGGAATCGTACGTCACTGCAGGTGATCACCTGATGTTCCTGCTGCGCGTCGGCACCGTCCATCTGGGCGAGCCCTCTGCGCCGCTCCTCTTTCACGCAAGCCGCTACGGATCGTTCCTGCCCGACGATGCCGCGCTCGAGCGCGGCCCGGAGAACACGGCCCCCGCCCTTGGCTGGGGCTGACCACCCGCACCACGGCAACCGCCCGGGAGCCCGCCGATGAGCGACATGAGTCTCGATGCGATCAGCGCCCTGCTCGCGCGGAAATACGCGCGCGGCGAGACCCGGTTCCGCAGCACCGATTTTCGCGGCGCCGTTGATGATCTCTACACCGAGGATGCCCGCTACCTCACGCCGCGGCTGCAGCTGTTGCTCGGCCGCGAGGAGATCCTCGCCTTCTTCGAGTCACTCGGCGGCGAGATCGGCGAGGTGAAGGTGTTTCCGCTCTGTCTATGGGGCGACCCGCGCGGGAGGGTCTACCAGTTCTGCAACACCGTGCGCCGCGCGCCGGGCGGCGGCGCCGTCTCCCATGCGCATTACTTTGCCGCCTTCCGCCAGGTCCATGGGGACTGGCTATGCGAGCTGGAGGTGGTCTCCGCCGGTCACATAGACCTCGCCACCGCCTCCAGGTGCGCTGCGGCGCCGAGGAGCTGACGATCCATGCCCGCCTGCGCCACCAGACTCACGCCGACCGGAAGGCCGCCGGGCTCATGACACGGCAGCGTCACCGCGCACCCGTCCAGGAAATTCACGAGTGCGGTGTTGCGCAGGATCAGCCGGTTGGCCTCGAAATACGCCGTGTCCTCCCCGAGCTCATCGACCCGAGGCGCAACGCAGGGCACGGTTGGCATCAGCCACAGCGGGTACTCCGCCAGGCGGCGCGCGAAGGAGCTTCGCAGCGCCGCGCGCGCCCGCAGGATCTCGCGGTGCTCGGCGGCCGAGATCCGTGCGCCT
>DASZYK010000120.1:0-1704 GCA_035545455.1 Steroidobacteraceae bacterium | reverse complement strand
GCGCCGCCGGCGTCGCGGCCATCGAGAGCTATCGCGAGGAGGCGCTGATCGAGCGCTCGCGCCGGCTCGGCGCCGCGATGTTGAAAGAGCTCGAGCGCATGCACTCCCGACATGCCGTGATCGGTGACGTGCGCGGCGGCCATGGACTCTTTGCCGTGGCCGAGCTGGTGAGCGACCGTCTCACGCGCGAGCCGCTCGCGCCCTGGCCGCAGCAGCACCGCTCCCTCGCGCGGCTGCTGCAACGCGCCATGGATCGCGGCGTCTCCTTCGCCGCACGCGGCAATCTCCTGCTGCTCGCCCCGCCGCTCGTGATCGGCGAGCGCGACCTCGCCGACGCCCTCGCGCTGCTGGATGAGCTGCTCGGCGAGCTGCCTTCGAATCAAGCCGCGGAGCACCGCTCATGACCTTCAAGCTCACCTACGCCACCATGTTCGATCCGCCCGAGGAGCTGCATACGCGCTTCGAGGCGGCGATGAAACGAACCCTGACGCAACTCGGCGGGTCCTACCCGCTCTACATAGCCGGCTCCGACCGCGCGGGCCCCGCCCTGCTGGAGAAGCGCAACCCCGCCGATCAGGAGCAGCTCCTCGGCTGCTTCGCCGCGGCCGGCACTGCCGAAGCCGACGCGGCACTCACTGCCGCCCACCGCGCATTCCCCGCATGGAAGCGCACGTCGGCGCGGGTGCGCGCGCAGCTGCTGCGCCGGGTCGGCGAGCTGATCGGCGAGCGCGTCTACGACATTGCCGCAGCGCTCACCCTCGAGGTCGGCAAGAACCGCATGGAAGCGCTCGGGGAGGCACAGGAGGCGGCGGACTTCTTCCAGACCTATTGCGATGATTTCGAGCGGGCCGGCGGCTTCGAGCGGGCGCTGCCCGATGATCCGCTCAAGAGCCACGCATCGCACAACCGCAGCGTGCTCAAGCCCTATGGCGCCTGGGTGGTGATCACGCCGTTCAACTTCCCCATTGCGCTCGCTGCGGGCCCGGTCGCGGCGGCGCTGATCACCGGCAACACCGTTGTGCTCAAGGGCGCCGCGGCGACCCCCTGGGCTGGACGGCTGCTGGCCGACTGCATCCGCGACGCGGGTGTTCCGCCGGGCGTGTTCAATTATCTCTCCGGCTCGAGCGGTGCGATCGGCGCGATGCTCATCGACCATCCGCTCACGGCCGGCGTGACGTTCACGGGCTCCTTCGAGGTCGGCCGGCAGATCGCAATGAAGCTCCAGGGGGGCGGTGCCTACCCGAGGCCCTGCATCGCCGAGATGGGCGGCAAGAACGCCTGCATCGTGACCGCAGGCGCCGATCTCGAGCGGGCGGCGAGCGGCATCCTGCGCTCCGCGTTCGGCATGGGAGGCCAGAAGTGCTCGGCGCTCTCGCGCCTCTATGTGGACCGTCAGGTCGCAGAGCCGCTGATCGCGAAGCTCCTGCAACAACTCGGCTCGCTCGCCATCGGGGATCCGGCGGCACGCGAGAACTGGCTGGGCCCGGTGGCGACGCGGTCCGGGTACGAGGATTTCGCGCGGTACGTGGCGCAGCTGCGCGCGGGCGGCGCGCGCCTGCTCGCGGGCGGCGAGCAGCTCGAGGACGGTGCGCTGGCACGCGGCTTTTTCGTGCGCCCGACGCTCGCCGAGGCGCCGCTTTCGCATCCCTTGTGGCAGAAGGAGATGTTTCTGCCGATCCTCATGCTCCATCGCGTGGCCTTCCG
>DASZYK010000119.1:0-11988 GCA_035545455.1 Steroidobacteraceae bacterium | reverse complement strand
AGTTCTGGAATTCAAGAGAAAAATATCTCGTAAGCTACTGAAATGATAGACAGTAGAACTTCAACAGGAGACCCCATGGATCTCGAGCAACTGCGTGCCGCCATCGCCGCCACCTGGCGCGGCTCCATCATCGAGCGGCTGACGGAGTACGTGCGCATCCCGAACAAGTCCCCCATGTTCGATCCGGCCTGGGAGGCCAACGGCCACATGGATGCCGCGGTGCAGCTCATGGCCGGCTGGTGCCGCGCGCAGCCGGTCGCGGGCATGCGCGTCGAGATCCGCAGGCTTCCCGGCCGCACTCCGGTGCTCCTCGTCGACATCCCCGGAGAGCTCGCGGGCTCGGTCCTCCTCTACGGCCATCTGGACAAGCAGCCGGAGTTCACCGGCTGGCTGCCGGGCCTCGGCCCGTGGGAGCCGGTGCTGCGCGAGGGCAAGCTCTACGGCCGCGGCGCGGCGGACGACGGCTATGCCGTCTTCAGCTCGCTCACCGCCATTGCGGCGCTCAAGGCGCAGCGCGTGGCGCTGCCGCGCTGCGTGCTGCTGATCGAGGCCTCCGAGGAGAGCGGCAGCGTGGACCTCCCGGCGCATCTCGAGGCGCTCGGGGACGCAATCGGCGACCCGTCGCTCGTCGTCTGTCTGGATGCCGAATGCGGCAACTACGAGCAGGTATGGTGCACCACCTCCCTCAGGGGGAATCTCGTCGGCACCCTGCACGTGCGGGTGCTCGAGGAGGGAGTGCACTCCGGCATGGCCACCGGCATCGCGCCGACACCGTTTCGGATCCTCGAGCAGCTCCTCGCCCGGCTCGAGAGCCCGATCAACGGCGGACTCCTCCTCGATGAGCTCGCCGTCTCCATTCCGAAGGACCGGCGCGCGCAGATCGAGGCCGCGGCAGGCGTGCTCGGTGACTCCGTCGCCGGCAAGCTCCCGTGGGCCGCCGGGGTGCGCGCCGTCGCCGACGATCCGGTGGAGCTTCTCATCAACAGCACCTGGAAGGCGACGCTGGCGGTGACCGGCGCGGATGGCATGCCGCCCACCATCTCCGCCGGCAACGTGCTGTTGCCCTCTCTCAGCCTGAAGCTGTCGCTGCGCCTGCCGCCGACCTGTGATCCGAAACGCGCCGAGCGCGCGGTCAAGGAAGCGCTCGAGCGCAATCCGCCCTACGGCGCGCAGGTACGGTTCGACTCGGGGGGAGCGACGGCCGGATGGAATGCCCCGGCGTTCGCGCCGTGGCTCGAGGAGTCGATCACGAGCGCCTCGCGGCGGATCTACGGGCGGGAGGCGGTGCACGTCGGATGCGGCGGCACCATCCCCTTCATGGGCATGCTGGGCGAACGCTTCCCGCGCACGCAGTTCTTCATCACCGGCGTGCTCGGTCCGCACTCCAACGCCCACGGCCCGAACGAATTCCTGCACCTCGATTACGCCGAGAGGCTCACCGCCTGCGTCTCGCTGGTGCTGGCGGACCATGCGAGCTTTCTGGAGAAAGCTTCCTGACACGCGGTGCCGGCCCCGGTCCATGGGACCCTCTGAGAGCCGCTGTCGCGGGAGCAGGTTCGCCGGGGAACCCTCTATCTCATGTGCGTCATGTAGCTCGGCTTCACCGAGCTCCTGATCTTCTCCCAGCCCTCACGATATCGCGCCATCGCCGCGTCCATCTCGTGCTCCATCGCGGGAAACTCGGCCCGCAGCGCATCGATCATCAGAGTCCACTTGGGCAAGCCCTTCGGGAACCGCCCCCGCCGGGTGAACACCACCCTGCCCTCGACCGGCACCTCGCCCGCGACGGCCTTGACGGCTGCGATCCGGTCGTAGAGGCCGCTCTGCGGGTTGGTGAAGGTGAAGCGCCGCGGTCCATCCATGACCGTCCACTCCGCCATCTGATCGCCGCCGAAGATGTTGCCCTGAATGTCCCGCAGATCGATGACGAGCACGCCGCGGGAGGTCAGCAGCAGGAAGTCGACGTGAAAGCCGCCCCCCATTCCATCGGGCACCAGCACGTCCACGACGTGGTCGGATCCGGCGCCCGTCACCGCCAGACGCAGCGACTTGCGGGCGCTGTACTGGCGATACCATCGCCACAGCCACGAGATCCCGAACCCCAACCCCGCGGCGGCCCCGATGAGAACCCATGCGGTCGGCGGCAGCTTCTCGATCTCACCCACGTCAACACTCCCTCACCAGGCTTACCGCAGCGCATCCCGGAGCGACGCCGGGTCGGCGTCGATCTCCGTGCACTCCGTCGGCCTCGCGAACAATCTGGCCAGCGATTCCGGCACCGCGATCTCACGGCCGATGAGCGGCTCGACGATCTCGCGGAACTTGGCCGCATGAGCGGTGGAGACCAACACCCAGCGTCCGCCGTCGCGCTGTTGCGCCGACAGACGCGCGTACGCCTCCGCGGCGGTGGCCGTGTGCGGACACCAGACCTGGCCGAGCTCCTGGTAGCCCGCGCGGATGCGCGCGCGGATGGACTCGTCGTCGACCGTGCAGGCGCTCACCGCGGCGCGCAGCTCGTCCAGATCCGGATAGAGCGCGCGCAGACGCTCCATGTTGCTCGGGTTGCCGACATCCATGGCGGAGGCCAGCGTCGCCACGCTGGCGCGCGGGCGCCAATCCCCGGTGTCGAGAAAATCGGGCACCGTGCGGTTCGCGTTGTGGGCCAGCACGACCTGCGCGATCGGCAGCCCGAGCCTGCGCGCCCAGATGCAGGCCACCGCGTTGCCGAGGTTGCCGCTCGGCACGATGAAGGATGCCGGCTCGCCATGGCAGCGGAAGACCGCGAGACTCGCCGCCGCGTAGTACACGGCCTGCGGCAGCAGCCGTCCGAGGTTGATGCTGTTGGCCGACGACAGCGCCCGCTCCTCCTGCCAGCGCCGGTCGAGGAACGCCTGCTTGACGAGCCGCTGACAGTCATCGAACGTGCCCCGCACCGCGAACGAGCGCACGTTGCCTCCCCAGCAGGTGAGCTGCCGCTCCTGCGTGGGCGAGACCAGTCCCTTCGGAAAGAGCACGGCCACCTCGATGCCGGGGCGCCCGTGGAACGCGGCGGCCACGGCTCCGCCCGTATCACCCGAGGTGGCGACCAGGATGGTGAGCGGGCGCGAGTCCGGCCCGCGCAGCCGGGCGAGGCAGGCGGCGAGGAACCGCGCGCCGAAGTCCTTGAATGCCGCCGTCGGACCGTGGAAGAGCTCCAGCACGGCCAGGCGCCCGCCGCTTCCGAGGGCGACGACCGGCGCCGGGAAGTCGAACGCCTCGGCGGTGATCTCCGCCAATGACGGCGCGAGCGGGTCACCCGCGGCGAAGGGCGCGAGCAGTTTCTTCCCGAGGCTCGCCAGGCTCTCCCGCGGCCCGAAGGAGCCGGCCTGCACCGACGGCCATTCGGTCGGAACGTAGAGGCCGCCGTCCGGCGCCAGCCCCTGCGTCAGGGCTTCGCCGAATCCGGCCGTGAGCTGCGCATCACGCGTGCTTCTGAATCGCATCACGCTCATGTCCGTTCCGCTCTCCTGCGTCCCGCTGCGCGGCCCACTCAGCCGGTCTCGACGACGACGGCGCCGTCGGACCCGAAGTCCACCAGCCACTCATCGATGCGGATGGAGCCGGCCGCGAACTCCTTGCGCATGGCCTCGAGCACATGGTGGGCATCCTTCGCAAGCGCCCAGGCGAAGAGCGTCGGACCCGCCCCGGAGATCGAGCAGCCGAGCGCTCCGGCCTGCATGGCGGCGAGCCGCACGCCCTGAAATCCCGGTATCAACGCCTGTCGCTGCGGCTCGATGACGACGTCCTCGAAGGACGCGCGGATCATGTCGAGGTCGCTCGTGTAGCAGCCGGAGATGAAGCCGGCGAGGTTTGCCGTCTGCCAGACGAAATCGGAAAGCTCGACGCTGCGCTTGAGGATCGCGCGGGCCTGCCGCGTCGAGAGGAACATGTGCGGGTGCACGATGACGGCCCGGACGCCCTGCGGCACCGGAATCTGCTTCACGCGCGGATGATCGATTCCGACGGTGAGCACGAGCCCACCGAAGAGCGACGGGGAGATGTTGTCCACGTGCAGCGAGCCGCTCGCCACCGCCTCACCGTGCATCGCGAACTTCAGCAGCTCGAGCTTGCTGCAGGGCTGGGGCAGCAGCGCGTTCGCGGCCACGACGGCCCCCACCGCCGAGGCGGCCGAGCCCCCGAGCCCGGAGCCGAGCGGAATTCCCTTGTCGATGCGCATCGCGAACCCGAAGCCCGGGTGCAGCGTCTCCTGCATGGCGAGCAACGCGCGTCCGGCGGTGTTCTGCGCCGGGTCCGTCGGCAGCTTTCCGGCGATACCCGTGACTTCGGTGATCGTGACGCCCTTCGCCTCCGTGCGGCTGACCGTGACACGATCGCCCAGCGCCGACACCGAGAATCCCAGGATGTCGAATCCGATGGCGACGTTGCCGACCGACGCGGGTGCGAATGCGGTGGCCCAACGCGGAGTGTTGCTCAAAGTCGCGCTCCGAGGTAGGCGGCAAGACGCAGCAGATCGGCGAACACCCCGCCGGCCGTCACCTCGGGACCGGCCCCCGGGCCTTGCACGATGAGCGGATTGTCGCAGTAGCGCCGCGTGGCGAAGCGCACGACATTGTCGGTGAGCGCGATGTTGGCGAAGGCGTGCTTCGCATCGAGCTCCACGAGCCCTACCGTCGCCACTCCGGCGGCGGACTGGCCGGCCGCTGCGCGCTCGCACGTCAGTCGGCCGACGTAGCGCAGCACCTTGCCGCGGGCGCGTGCGGTCTCCAGGCGCTGGCGCATCGCCGCATCGTGCCGCGGCAGCCGCGCCATGAATTCGTCGATCGAGCCGGTCTCGAGCCCCGCGGGCACCAGGCTCTCGATCCTGACATCGGCGAGCTCGAGCTCGAGGCCCATCTCGCGGCCGAGGATGATGAGCTTGCGCGCGACATCCATCCCGGACAGATCGTCGCGTGGATCGGGCTCGGTGTATCCTCGCTGGCGCGCATCGCGCACGATGTCGGAGAAGGCCGTGCGCCCGTCATAGATGTTGAAAAGGTAGGCGAGCGTCCCGGAGAAGATGCCCTCGACGCTCGTGATCTCGTCGCCGGTCTCCCTGAGGTCGCGCAGGGTGTGCACCACCGGCAGGCCGGCGCCGACGGTCGCCTCGTAGAGGTAATGCGCGCCGCCCGCGCGGCGGGCCTCGTGCATGGCGCGGTAGTAGGCGAGATCGGCGCTGTTGGCCTTCTTGTTGGGCGTCACGATGTGCGTGCCCGCGCCCATCCACGCGGCGTACCGGCGGGCGATCTCGGCGCTCGCCGTGCAGTCGATGACGACCGAGTGCGGCAGATAATCGACGCGCACGTGCTCGATGAAGCGGTCGAGGTCCGCGGCCACGCCCCGCTCCTCGTATTCCTCGCGCCAGCGCTCGAGCGGGATCCCGGTCTCCGCCAGCACCATGCGCTGCGAGCCGAGAATGGCGCGCACCCGCAGATCGATCTTGAACTGCTGCCGCAGCCGCGCGCTCTGGGAGGCGAGCTGATCGAGGAGCACCCTGCCGACGGTGCCCGGCCCGATCACCCCGATCGAGATGGTGTGGGGTGACAGATATAAACCGGAATGGATCGCGCGCAACGCCCGAGCCGCATGTCGGCCTTCGACGACGACGGAGATGTTGCGCTCCGATGCGCCTTGGGCGATCGCACGCACGTTCACGCTTGCCGCGCCCAGGGAGTTGAAGACTTTCGCCGCGACGCCCGGCGTGCCCGCCATGCCGTCGCCGACGATCGCCAGGATCGCGAGGTCGGGATCGATCTCGACGCTCTGGATCTGGCCTTCCTTCAGCTCCCGCTCGAACGCCTGGCGGACCACCGCGGCGGCGCGCTCGCCCTGCTCCTGCGGGATGGCGCAGCAGATGGAGTGCTCGGAGCTGCCCTGGGAGATGAGGATCACGGAGATCTGCTCCTCGCGCAGCGCGCCGAAGAGCCGATGGGCCGTGCCGGGCACGCCGATCATGCCGGCGCCCTCGAGATTGATGAGCGACACCTGCTCGATGCTGGCGATGCCCTTGACCGGTAGCTTCGAGGTCGGCGTCGCGCAGATGAGCGTGCCCGGCTTCTGCGGCGCGAAGGTGTTGCGGATCCAGATGGGTATCGATCCGCCCACCGCCGGCGCCATGGTCTGCGGATGGATGACCTTCGCCCCGAAATAGGCGAGCTCCATCGCCTCGCTGTAGGTGGGCGAGTCGATGACCGTGGCATCGGGCACGCGGCGCGGATCGGCCGACAGGACACCGTCGACATCGGTCCAGATGTGAATCTCCGCGGCATCGAGCAACGCGCCGAATATCGAGGCGGAGAAGTCGCTGCCGTTGCGGCCGAGCGTGGTCTGCACGCCGCGCCGGTCCGAGGCGATGAAGCCCGTGATGATCAGCGTGCCCTTGAAGTCACGGTCGACGAGGTCCGCGAGGTGGGCTCGAGACTCCGCCCACTGTACGCCCGGTCCCAGCGGGCCCCACTCGACGACCACGACCCGCCGCGCGTCGATCCACTGCACGGGACCGCGGATGCTGCCACGCTCCTCGTAGAAGCGGTGAAAGAGCTTGGTCGACCAGATCTCGCCGTAGCCGGCGATGAGATCGCTCACGTTGCGCGCCGCGGCGCGCGTGAGCTTCACCGTGTGAAGGATTCCCTCGAGGTCGTGGCAGTCGCGGTCGAATCCGGCCAGGTAGAGCCGCGCGGATTCCGGGGAGAGGAGCGTCTCGGCGATCTCCGCATGCCGCGAGCGCAGCGCGCCGAGCTCCACGCGATAGCGATCGTCCTGCCGCTCCGCCAGCGCCACCAGATTGAGCAGGGCATCGGTGACGCCCTTGCATGCGGAGAGCACCACGCCCACGCGCGCCGCCGAGAGAGAGTCGAGGATGGCCGCGACGCGGCGGAAGCATCCGGCGTCGGCCACGCTCGATCCGCCGAACTTGTGCACGACCCAGGAAGGGGAATTGGCCATGTAATTGGAATCGACCCGAGGAAAAGCCGTGCGACTCTACTGACGAGCCCGAGTGCGCGCAATGAGGTTCGCGGCATAATCCTTCCATGGAATCCGCCCTGGGACCCCTTCTCCCCCTTTTCGAGCGCGAGCGGGCCGCCGGCCGCCCCATGGCGCTCGGGATCCTCGTGCATACGGTGGGCTCCACCTACCGCAAGCCCGGCGCCATGCTGCTCATCGCGGGCGATGGGGACTATGCGGGCCTCATCTCCGGCGGCTGCCTGGAAGGGGATCTCGGGGAGCGCGCCCGCGCGGTGATCGCGAGTGGCGAGGCGTCTCTCGTGACCTATGATCTGCGCAATGCGGACGACCTCGTCTGGGGGCTCGGCCTGGGCTGCGAAGGTGCCATGCGCATCCTGCTGGTGCGGGTCGGTCCGCGCGAAGAGTGGCAGCCGCTCGCGCATCTGGCCGGAGCGCTGGCCGCCTACGAGGCGACGGCGATCGGCATGGTGACCGAATCGCAGCAGGCCGGCATGCCGGCGGGGGCGATTCTCCTGCCGCGGACTTCCGGGCACTCCGCGCTGGCGCTGCCGCGGTCGCTCTCTTCGAGCGCGCAGTCGGCTCTTCTCGAGCCGCGGGTGCTTGCGGCGCTCGCGGCCGCCCCGTCAGCGGGGACGCCGGAGTGGCTCGAGGGGCCGGACGCCCGCTGGAAAATGCTGCTCCTGCCGCTTTCCCTGCCGCCGAGACTCCTCCTTCTGGGCGCCGGGCCCGACGCCCTGCCGGTGGCGGAGCTCGCCGCCCGGTTGCATTGGCGGGTCACCCTGGCCGATCACCGCCCGGCGTACGCCGTGCCGTCGCATTTTCGCTCGGCGGAGCGCGTCGTGCTGGCGCGTCCCGAGGAGATCGCGCAGGCCCTCGATCTCGGCCGATTCGCGGCGGCGGTGGTGATGAGCCACCACCTGCCCTCCGACCTCGAATATCTGCGCGCGCTGAGCGCCAGCTCCGTCCCCTACATCGGGCTGCTGGGGCCTCCAGCCCGGCGTGAGAAGCTGCTGTCCGAGCTCGGCGCGGAAGCGCAGCGCCTGCGCCCTCGCCTGCGGGCACCCGTAGGGCTCAATCTGGGAGGCCGGACGCCTGAATCCATCGCGCTCGCCATCGTGGCGCAGATCCACGCCTTCGTGCACGGTGAAAAGGAGCACGGAAAATGAATGAGATCGGGATCATTCAGGCCCAGCTTGCCGCCGAGCGGGCGCACGCCTCGGAAGTCGCCAACGCGTGCGCGGCGGTGCTCGGGTCCCAGGAGACCGCGGGTGCCGCGCGCGAGACGACTTCTCTCTTCCGGGAGGCCTGCGTGGCCTATCTCGCCTGGGTGCTCGCCCGGTTCGAGGAGCGGGATCAGACCCTGTCCGAGCTTCTCGCCTCGCGGCAATCGGCCGGCAATGCCGCCGCCGCCGGGGCGCGCTCCCTCGCAGGCCTCATCGCCCGCTCCGGCACGAGCCGCGAGGCGCTCTCGCGGCTCGAGGCCGCTCTGGGCGCGGGTGAGGCCGCCAGCGCTCGCGAGCGCTGGCAGGAGTTTGCCCGCTTCTTCAATTCCGCTTGGGCGCCGCGACGCGCGGCGCTCGAGGATGCGCTCGCGGCGCATCTCGACGTGGCGGACTGGCGCTCCGTCTCCGCGATCGATGCCGATTCCATCCTCGAGGAGCGCAACCGCTACGCGCGGGTGACCTCGCAGCTTCCCGCCGGCATCGAGCTGCCGCGGCCGGCGGGCCCCGGCTGAGCACCGCCCATCCCACCCGATGCCGCCCGAAACCCTGCATGCGATCGTGCTCGCGGCCGGCGCCTCCAGCCGCTTCGGCTCGGCCAAGCAGCTGGTGCGCATCGGCGACCGGCCGCTCCTCAGCCTGTCCGCGGGCCGGGCCGCCGAGGTCGTCGGCCACGCCCTCATCGTGGTGCTCGGCGCCCGCGCCGCCGAGCTGTCCCCGCTCCTGAAGCACTCCGCGGCATCGGTCGTCGTCAATCGGGACTGGCGCGAGGGTCTCGCGAGCTCCATCCGCGCGGGCGTCGCCCGCCTGCCGGCCTCGTGCGAGGGTGTCATGTTGGTGTTGGCCGATCAGGCCTGCGTCACGGCGGATGATCTGCGCAGGCTCGCGGGCGCATGGCGCCGCCAGCCGCTCTGTGTGGCGGCAGCGCAGTACGGCGCCACGATCGGCGCGCCCGCGATCTTCCCGCGGCATCTCTTCGCAGAGCTGGCCGAGCTGCGGGGCGACAGCGGCGCCAGGGCGCTCATCAAGCGCCACGTCGACCGCCTGGCGAAAGTCCCGATGCCGAGCGCGGCGTTCGACCTCGACACGCCCGACGACCTGCTCGAGCTCAACAGGACTTAGCGCTGCGCCCGGACTCAGGGTGTGGGAAATTATCCGACTCGTCCTCGCCCTCGCGCGGCGCGAGGCACGCCCAGTCCTTCTCCAGCACGATGCGCAGCTCGCCCGCCGGCGCGGTCTGACTGGCGCTCAGGGTGACGAGATCGGTGCCGCACCAGCGCTCCGCAAGCGCCTCCGGGATGCGAATATCGATGAGGTTCGAGTTGTAACTCCCTGAAATCTCTTGCCCATGTCGATCCACCCGCACCCGGTAGACCAGCGCCGGCCCGCCGGGGAAATGGATCCGGTCATCGACCTCGCCCTGCTCGGCGAGCGCGCGCATCTCACCCTGCGTGAGGCGCAACCGCAGCGAGTCGCCTTTGATTCTGAGCTTCACGGGAGACGCTCCTCCGTTGCCTGATGGGTCTCGATTATCGCACTCATAACCTGCGGCGCGGCATACCAAACCACAAGGTATTTAGCGGCCCGCGGCCCGCCCCCTATAGTCCTGCCGCATGTACCGCTACGACGAGACAGACCGCGCGCTCGTGACCCAGCGCGTCGAGCAGTTCCGGGATCAGACCCGCCGCTTCCTCGCGGGCGAGCTCACGGAGGACGAATTCAAGGCGCTGCGCCTGCGCAACGGCCTCTACCAGCAGCGCTTCGCGCCGATGCTGCGCATCTCGGTGCCGTACGGGCTGCTGGAATCGGCGCAGCTGCGCAGGATGGCTCACGTCGTGCGCAAGTACGACAAGGGCTACGGGCACTTCACCACGCGGCAGAACATCCAGCTCAACTGGCCGAAGCTCGAGCAGGTGCCGGACCTGCTGGCGGAGCTCGCCGAGGTCCAGCTGCACGGCATCCAGGCCTGCGGCAACGATACGCGCAACATCACGAGCGACCCTCTCGCCGGGGTCGCGGCCGATGAGCACATCGATCCGCGGCCCTACTGCGAGCTGCTGCGTCAGTACGTCGCGCTGCATCCGGAGTTCTACTGGCTGCCGCGCAAGTTCAAGTTCGCCTTCACCGGCGCCGCCACCGACCGGGCGGCGACGCGCACCAACGACGTGGCGGTGCACCTGGTGCGGCGTCAGGATGGCGCGGTCGGCTACCGCTTCTTCGTCGGCGGGGGCCTCGGCCGCCAGCCGATGCTGGGTCAGGAGATGAACCCGTTCGTCCCGGAGTCGGACCTGCTGCGCTATGCGTGCGCGGTCCTGCGCACCTTCAACCGCTTCGGCCGCAGGGACAACATCCACAAGGCGCGCATCAAGATCGTGCTGCGGGAATGGGGCCTGGAGCGCTTCCGCGCCGCGATCGAGGAGGAGTACGCCAGGATCAAGGCGAGCGTCGAGGGCGAGGAGCTCCTGCTCCTGCCGCAGGACATCGAGCGGATGCAGGCGTATTTCACCGCGCCCGCATACAGGCCGGCATCGGAGGTGAGCGCGGACGTGTCCGCTCTCGCCGCGCGCGATGCGGGATTCGCCGCCTGGATGAAGCGCAACGTGCGCGCCCACAAGATGCCGGGCTACCGGGTGGTGCTGGTTTCGCTCAAGGCGCCGGATCACGTGCCGGGCGACTGCACCGCCGGGCAGTTCGAGGCGCTGGCCGACATCTGCGACGCCTACAGCTTCGGTGAGCTGCGCTCCACCTACGATCAGAACCTGGTCCTCGCCGACGTCGCGGAGCGCGATCTCTGGGAAGTCTGGCGCCGGCTGGATGCGGTCGAGCTGGCAACACCCAACATCGGGCTGGTCACCGACATCGTCTGCTGCCCGGGACTCGATTTCTGCGGCCTGGCGAACGCGGGCTCGATCGGCGTGGCGCAGGACATCTACCGCCGGTTCGACACGCTGGATGCGCAGTACGAGATCGGCGCCATCCGCATCACGATCAGCGGATGCATGAACGGCTGCGGGCATCACAGCGTCGGGCACATCGGCATTCTCGGCGTCGATAAGCACGGCGAGGAGTGGTACCAGGTGACCTTGGGCGGCAGCCCCGGGAACGATGCCGCGATCGGCGAGCGCATCGGCCGCGCGCTGGCGCGGGATGAGATCGCGGACGGCGTGGAGCGGTTGATCCGCGCCTATCTCGAGTTGCGTTGCGATGAGGATGAGACCTTCATCGAGTGCTATCGGAGGGTCGGCCTGACGCCCTTCAAGACGCGACTGTATGAGAACGAGCCCGAGGCGGTTGCGGCATGACGGTCAGGATCCTGCGCAGGAACGCGGTCGTCGAGGATGACTGGACCGTTCTCGAGGACGGACATGCCCTGACACAGTCCCGCGGCAAGGTCATCGTCACGCTGACGCGGTGGCGGCAGGAGCGCGACGCACTGCTCTCCGCGCACGCCTCCGTAGGAGTGCTGGTGCCGAACACCGCGGACATCGAAGCGATCCATCCGGATGTCGCCGACCGGCCGTTGATCGCGCTGCAGTTTCCGGCGTTCAGCGATGGCCGCGCGCTCTCGCAGGCGGTGGTGCTGCGCAAGAGGCTCGGGTACCGCGGAGAGGTGCGTGCCGTCGGCGATGTGATCCGGGACCTGGTGTTCTGGCTGGGGCGGTGCGGATTCGACAGCATCGTGCCGCGCAAGGATCAGGACGTGGAGGCTTGCCGCCTGGCGCTCGCGGAAATCACGGTCGCGTATCAGGCCGCCGCGGACGAGCAC
>DASZYK010000118.1:0-3235 GCA_035545455.1 Steroidobacteraceae bacterium | reverse complement strand
ATCATGCCTATGATCGCGCGCTGCGCCGGCGCGTGCTGGAGTCCGCGGATCGCGAGCACGGGGACGAGATCCGCAAGGGCATGCGCTGGCTCAGCGGTCTCGCGGGAGGTCACCGGCTGATCGACGAGGCCCTCGCCCTCTGAGGCGTCCGGATCTGCCGATTGCCAACTCGCGTTTGCGACAGGCCGCCGCACTGCGAACGAGCCGAAATGATCAGCGGCTGATGATTCGCTCTCGGTCCGGGAACGGGCCACCTGCTTGCCGTCGCGGAGGCTCTCGCTTGCCCTGCGCTATACTGCACCGATGGCAGTGACGTCAGCTCAGACGCCGTCCCCGGACGAGCAGAAGGTCGTCGAGCTCATGGCCGGAGCGACGCGCCTCCTGGCCGAGCAGCGCGATGCGGAGGCGCTGAGGCTGTACGAGGAAGCCGCCGCCATCTCGCCGGATCACCCTCTGGTCCTGCACGAGAGAGCCCGGCGCCTGGCGGTGGGTGGCGATCTGACCGGGGCCAGAGCGGTCCTCGAGCGCCTCACCGCGGCCGTGCCGGGCCACGCTCCCTTCTGGCTCAGCCTCGCCTCGGTCTTGCGTGCCCTCGGCAACCGCGACGAGGAGCTCGCGGCGTTGGAGCGAGCGCTGGCTGCCGACCCGCGGCACTCGGTCGCTTTGCTGCAGAAGGGGTCATTGCTCGAGCTGATGGGCAAGCCTCGGGCGGCGGCCGTCATCTACGCGGCGGCACTGGATACGCTCCCGCGCGGTGCGCGGCTGCCTCCTCCCGTGGCAGCTCACGCAGAGCACGCCAGGGCGCACATTGCGCAGAACAGCGAGCGGCTCGCCGCGACGCTGCACGGCCGGTTGGAAGCGCTGCGCTGCGAGCGCTCGCCCACTGAGCTCATGCGGTTCGAGCGGGCGCTCGATCGGATCCTCGGCCGCAAGCGCATCTACACACCGCAGCCTGTCGGCATGCACTACCCCTTTCTGCGCAACTACGAGTTCTCACCGCGCGAGGATTTCCCGTGGCTCGAGCGCCTGGAAGCCGCTGCCGAGGCCATCCGCGAGGAAGTGCTCGGCGTCCTCGCCGCGGACCGCGACAGTCTGCAGCCGTACATCGCCTATCCGGAAGGCCTGCCGCTCGATCAGTGGCGGGAGCTCAATCATTCACGCCGCTGGAGCGCCTACTTTCTCTGGAAAGACGGCGCCCGCGACGATGCGCACTGCGCCCGCTGCCCGCGAACGGTTGCAGCTCTCGCGGCAACGCCGCAGGTCGACATTCCGGGCCGGGGCCCGACGGCGTTCTTCTCGATCCTGGATGCACGGACCCACATTCCGCCGCACACCGGTACGACGAACATCCGCCTGACCGTACACCTCCCGCTGATCCTGCCCGGCTCCTGCCGCTTCCGGGTTGGCGCGGAAACGCGGGAGTGGCGCTTCGGTGAGGCGTGGGTTTTCGACGACACGATCGAGCACGAGGCCTGGAACGATGCCGATGCTCCCCGCGCCATTCTGATCTTCGATGTCTGGAATCCGCAGCTCACCGCGCTGGAGCGGGATCTGGTGCGTGAAGCGACGGTCGCTCTCGCTGAGTACAACCGCGACGAGGGTCCCGTACCAGGGGTAAGCTTCTGACGAGCGGCCGGTAATCGACACCTGCAGAGCTTCGTGCCTCGCGGCAGGCCGCCGGCTCATCGACGAAGCGCTCCCACCGTGGCCTCGTCGCGGGGTGACCGGGATTACGCCCGCGCAGACGGGCCCACCGCGGTCCCGGCCAAGGGTCCCAGCTCCTCCTTCAGCGGTCCGAGCCAGGGCTCGTAATTGCGCCACTGCTCCAGACCTTCGCGATTGATCGGCCGGCGCACCTGCTCGGAGCTCACCGTGCGCACGCTGCGTTGCGTCTTGTAGAACTCCAGGCACGATTGCTCGAAGGGCAGGCCGCAGTAGTCGAGGATTCGCCGCACCGTCCCCTCGAGCTCGTTCACCGTGTCGGCATGCCATACGCGCAGCACCTTGCCGGGCAGCACGCGGTCCCAGTGGTCCATCAGCCGGACGTAGTTGCGGTAGTAGTGCCCCACGCTCCTCAGGTCGTAGCTGAACTCCTGGCCGTTGCCGAACAGCTGCTTGAAGTTACTGAAGCAGCACGCCATCGCATCCCGCCGCGCGTCGATGATCCTCGCGTTCGGCAGGATGAGGTGAATGAAGCCCACTTCCTCGAAATTCCCCGGCATCTTGTCGACGAAGAACGGCGCGTCCTGGCGGTAGACGCGGGTTTCCTCCAGGTAGATCTCGCCGAGACGGCGCAGCTCCTGCGGGGTGAGGTCGGCCAGAACCTTGGCGTACCGGTCCGGCTCGTCGGGGCGGCGAGGGCGGAACTGCTTGACCAGCCGCGGGATCTCCGGCAGCTCCAGCGTGCCATCGACCTGCGAGTGCGAGGCCAGGATCTGCTCCAGCAACGTGGACCCCGCGCGCGGCATCCCGACGATGAAGATCGGGTCCGGGCGCGGGCATCCCATGCCCCGCCGGGCGGCGAAAAACTCCGGTGTGAAGAGCGCTTCCCGCAATGCGACGTTGCGCTCCATGGCGGCGAAGTTGTGGCGGGATTCGGCTCGCCTGAGCGCGTTTCCCATCTCATAGTAGCGGAAGGACTCCTCGAATTGCCTGCGGTCCTCGAACGCCTTGCCGAGGGCGAAACACACCGGGAGGTGCTGCGAAGCCGCGTTCGGATCCGCCACGATGCGGCGCATGACGGCAATGTCCTCGTCGCTGAAGCGGCAGGTCTTCATGTCAGCCAGGGCTGCGAAGGCCGAGCCGACGCAACCGGGCAGACGCATCGCGCGGCGGAAGCCGGCAATGGCCTCGTCCGCCTTGCCCTGATTGCGCAACCCGAAGGCGATCGGGAACTCGACGTCCGGATCGTCGGGCGACTCCGCCAGCAGCTCGCGATATACCCGCATGGCATCGTCGAACCTGCCGAGCCCCTCGCACGCGTTGGCATACAACATTCGCGTCTTGCGGTCGGTCGGCCTGAGCCGCAGCAGCCGCTCCGCCTGCAGCAGCGCCGGGTAGAACCGCCGCCGCTGCATGAACACGACGCCGAGCTCGTAGCGCGCTTCGTGGTAGTCGGGACTGCGATCGAGCACCGCTTCCAGCAGGAGCTCGGCGTCGTCGTAGCTCTTCCGGTCCACGCACGCCTGCGCCAGCAGCCGCATGCCGTCGAGGTGCGGACCGTGGCGGCGCAGGT
>DASZYK010000117.1:0-3255 GCA_035545455.1 Steroidobacteraceae bacterium | reverse complement strand
CCGGCGATGAGACTCAGCGCCGGTACGATCCGCCCGTCGACCTGCAGGCTCGCCGTGTCGCGGACGGTCTCGTAGCGGTCGACCGCAGCGTCGGCGAGAAAGTCGTTCGCGTCATCGACGTCGCGTCCGCCGGTCGCATGCACGGACCAGCCTTGCGCGATGCGCCCGTCAAGATGCACCGAGGTCACCCGCTCCAGGAACCGGGTGGAGTCCGAGTAGGTGCCGTCGTAGTCGGTATGGCCGCTCGTCAGGAACGAGTCGGCGCTCGCGGTCCAGCCGCTCGCCAGGCGCACTCCGGCGCTGAACGTGCCGGATCGGTTGAGGTAGCCGTCATGATCCGGTGATCCGCCGAAGCAGTCGCCCGGGGGCATGCCCGCCGGCGCGGAGCAGGCCTCGAAGCCCGCGGTGTGCAGCGCCTCGCCGGTCGCATCCAGCCATACCGGGCCGAGGCCCGCATGAACGCTCAGCGACTCCTTGAAGGTCGAGTACGTGCCGCCGGTCGCGCTCGCCTCGACGGTGAGCCCCTGCCGGCTGTCGCCGCGGGTGAACACCTGAATGACCCCGCCCATCGCGTCCGAGCCGTAGAGGGTGGAAAGCGGTCCGCGCACCACCTCGATGCGCTCGATCTGACCGACCGGGATCAGCTCGAGCGGCGGCAGCCCGTTGGTCGCGGAGCCGACCCGCACGCCGTTGACGAGGAGCAGCACCTGGTCGGCGTTCATGCCGCGCACGAAGAGAGAGGTTTGCTTCCCCAGGCCGCCGGTGTTGTCGAGCTGCACGCCTGGAAGCTGCGCGAGCAGGTCCTGCAACGAGAGCGTCTGGCTCGACTCGATGTCGGTCCGGGTCAGGACGTCGGAGGACCAGAGCACCTGGTCCAGGCTCTGGGGCTCCCGGGACGCCGTGACGAGGATGTCAGGCTGATCCTGCGCCGGCGCGCTCTGCGGCCACAGGGCGGCCGAGCCCGCCGCGAGTGCGATGGAGAATACCGCGCGCAGGCGGGCGCGCGCGCCAGTGGGACCTGTCATTTGAATTGCCGCTCCTCAACGTGCACCACCCGTGCTCGAGAGCACCGGAGGAGCGCGGCGCGCGAGTCTGACTCGTTGCGCGCAGCATCCCTTCCGGGCCACCCTCCGAGGGATGCGGCAGCTGGGCTGGAGCCGGGGGACGGGGCGCGAGGCCTGGTCGGACGCGGTCACCAGCACCGCCCACCGCGGTACCTTCGGTTATGCGTGCGAGGCCGGTCTCCGGGCTCTCGAGCTGAAGCGCGATGAGACGCTTCGGGCCGGTCGCCTTCCCGCGCCTTGCGGCACAGTGGCTTCGTTGGACCGGCCTCGACTCGATTACCGTTGCGGGGGCAGCGTCGGTATCGCACCGACTTCCCGTTACCCTTCGGCGTGAAGCTTCAGGGCACCGCGCACGGGCACGAATCCTGCCCGCGCCCGGCCCGTGCGTCAAGCGGCGCGAGTTTTGCGACCGCCGTACCCGCCACATTCGCGCAGACCCTGGAGGATGACACATGAGCAGCAACACCCGCGGGCCAGCCGAGGTCCGATCCGGCGCGCCGGCCGTCGAGCCGCGGCAGCTGCTGCGCGGTCAGAAGGCGTTGGTGACCGGGGCCAACTCCGGCATCGGGCGGGCGACCGCGATCGCCCTGGGACAGGCGGGCGCCGACGTGGTCGTAAACTACGTGACCGGCGAGGATCGCGCCGAAGCCGTCGCCGATGAAATCCGCCGCGGCGGCGTGCGCGCGTACGCGCACTGCGCGGACGTCTCGAGCGAGGATCAGGTCAGGGAGATGTTCGCCAGGATGGTGGCGGAGCTCGGCACCATCGACATCCTGGTCAACAACGCCGGACGGCAGAAGGACGCCAGCTTCGTCGACATGACGCTGGCGGACTGGAACGCGGTGATCGGCGTCAATCTGACCGGTCAGTTCCTCTGCGCCCGGGAGGCAGTGCGGGAATTCCTGCGCCGCGGCGTCGTCTCATCCGTGTCCTGTGCCGCGGGCAAGATCATCTGCATGAGCTCCGTGCACGAGGTCATTCCCTGGGCGGGCCACGCCAACTACGCGGCCTCCAAGGGCGGCATCTCGCTGCTGATGAAGAGCATCGCCCAGGAATTCGCGCCGCACCGCATCCGGGTCAACAGCATCGCGCCGGGCGCGATCCGCACCCCGATCAACACCGCGGCCTGGAGCACGCCGGAGGCGTACAAGAGCCTGATGACGCTGGTGCCGTACGGGCGGATCGGAGAGCCCGAGGACATCGCGCGCACCGCCGTCTGGCTGGCCTGCGACGAATCCGACTACCTCGTGGGCGCTACGGTCTTCGTCGATGGCGGGATGACACTCTACCCGGGATTCACCGAGAACGGCTGATCCGCCAGGGCATCAGCCGTCCGGCTGGCTCTTCGGATGCTTGCCGCTCGCGTACTGGGACAGCCAGTCGCTGGTCGGCAGGCCGACGACGGCCGCCCAGCGGCCCTGCTCGTCACGATAGAGGAGGGTCGGCGTGCCGATGCCGCCGACCGCGTCCATGGCGGACAGGTGCGCCTGCAGCACGTCCTTGAGCTCCTTGGCCTGCGAGCGGGCGGGGGCGATCCCGCCTGCCTCGTGGGCGGTGTCGAACCGGTCCTCGTCCGCATGCAGCGCGCCGCGTGGATCGCGCGCGGAGAGAATTGCGGTTGCCTTGGCGGAGCTCGAGGACTGCAGGAAGGCGACCATCACCCAGCGAAGCTGCAGCCGGCCGGAGGAGACCAGCGGCTCCGCCATCTTGTAGAAGCGGTAGCAGATGCTGCAGTTGGGATCGGCGAACACGTAGAGCAGCGGAGCGGCCGCGCGGCCCTCGCTGATCAGATGACCGCCGCTGTCGAGCTTCTTCACGACCGCGGCGTAATCGGGCTTGGGTGTATAGCGCTCACGATAGTCGTCGGTGAGATCCGTCCCTTTGGGCGAGATCACGTGGCCGACGAAGAGGTAGCCATGCTCGCCGTAGACGACCTGGGTGCCTTCCTTGTTGCTGACGATATAGCCCGTGAGGCCCGGGACCTCGGTGGTGAACTGACTCACCACTTTGAGCTTGCCGGCGGCGGCCAGCGAGGAGAGCATGGGCGGCATCGACGGAGCCGGGGGCGGCGTCGCGGCGAACACCGGCAAGGCGAGGAGCAGGACGCCGAGGCCGATGAGGCTGCGGCGCGGAAGACTGGCTTTCATGGAGTCCTTGCAATGGGGCGATCAGGCCGGCGAGTGTACCCCAT
>DASZYK010000116.1:0-1651 GCA_035545455.1 Steroidobacteraceae bacterium | reverse complement strand
GGGGCGACGATCGCGGCGCTGCCGGCGATCCCGGCCAGGGCATCGGGGGCGAAATGGTCGCCATGCTCATGGGTGATGAGTATGGCCGTGGGGGGGTGCTGGCCGCGGAAATCGACCTTGGCAGGATCGACATAGAGCACGTGGCTGCCTTGGCTGAGGACCAGGCTAGCGTGATTGAGCGGCTGGATGGTGACGTCGCCGGCCGAGGTGGCGAGCGTATCAGGCGGCGGCGCGGCGGCCAGCGCGCGGGCGGTCGCGGCGAAAACGGGGATGGTGGCAAGTCCGAGGATGACGGTGCGACGGTTGAACATGATCCCTCCCAGGGCTCGAGGTTGCATGACAGCTAACGGGCGCCGGGCGGAATTCATCCTGCCGTTCACGCATTAGTGCGGACGCACCGCGATGAGCCGCCGGCGGATCTCGTCGGCGCCGGCCCGCTCGGCCCCCAGCACGCGCGGCTTGTGCTGCTGCTGCCAGGTGGCGAGCGTCCACGGCGGCGCGTCGGCCGGCACCGCGATGGCGGGCAGGTAGGCCGCCGCCTCGTGCAGCTCCTCGCCGATCATCACCGGCACCACGCCACGGTGATACTCATTGCCCTCGAAGGCATCGAGCAGATCGTGCTCGAAGGCGGTGAGGTCGGTCAGCACCAGGCCGTCCGCCGCGGCACCGGGGACGCGGACCAGCGCCGGATAGAGCCGGCCCGGATAGTTGAGCGCGGCAAAGCCGGGGGCAGTGGCGGCCAGCATGCGGTCGGCGCGCAGCGGCCGGTTCAGCACGCCGGCGAGCAGATCAGGGTCGCGCAACGTGCCATAGACGAACAGCAGGTCGGTCATGCGGCGGCCGGTCGGGGATGGTTGCAGGTCCATTCCCGCTATGCCATAAGCCGCCGCGTGTCGACTGGCCGCACGCGGCCTTCCATCTCGCGGAGAGGTGGCAGAGTGGTCGAATGCACCGCACTCGAAATGCGGCGTGGGGGCAACTCCACCGGGGGTTCGAATCCCTCCCTCTCCGCCATTCCACCCGCTGCAACTCGCAACATGATTCTGCTAACCCCGCGGAATAGCAAGACTTAGTCTTGGCTACTTGGCCGGGTCGGCGGACTGCAAACTCGCCCGCGGGAACCGCTCGCTGCAGAAGTCCCCGAAGTCGTAGGCAGATACGGATCGACAGTCCGATCGTCTGTCTGCGCGCGGGCGGTTGCCCGCCTCGATTGTTCCGTGCGGATGCCGAATGTCCGGCGCTCATTTGCGCAGTTGGTCGGGCTCCGCCATCATAGGCCACGTCACCAGAACCAAGTGTGGCGTTGCAAACGGTCAGGGAAACTCTGAGATCGCAAGGAGGGAATCGGCGATCAGCAGGGGGCGAGCAACATCGCGAGGGCGATCACTACCCGCTGCGCCATGCCGCCACTCGGCTCGTGAGCGTAACCCCTTGCGGACGCGCTGGATGCCGGGCATGCGGACGACGGAGAGTGTTTTCAGCCGCAAGGGCGGCGGCATCCTGGCTCGAGCTCGTGCGGTGGGCAGGGATGACTTTGCGGAACTGCTCCTCGATGCTGAATGCTGCAGGCAGCGCGCGATCGCACGGCTCGAGACAGGCCTGACAAAGACCGCGGCTGACCTGTGGGACCGGGACCGCCGATTAGAACGGC
>DASZYK010000115.1:0-2635 GCA_035545455.1 Steroidobacteraceae bacterium | reverse complement strand
CTGGAGGTCCTGGCGGGCGCGTACGGCGGTGGCGGTCGCGCTGGCGAGGTCGGCATGCGCCTGCGCCAGGCTGGCCTGCGCCACCGCGACGCCGGCGGTCGCCTGCCCGAGCGCAGTCTGCGCCTGCCGCTGCGCCGCCAGGGCCTGCTGCTCGGCGAGGCGGAACTGGGCGGGATCTACCTGCGCCAGCGGCTGGCCCGCGCGTACGAGCTCGTTGTCGTCCACCAGCACCCGCGTCACCTGGCCCGCAATCTGCGGCGAGACATCCACGACATGCGCTTCGAGGAAGGCGTCGTCAGTGCTCTCGAGTCCGCTCTCGTGCCACCACCAGAGGCCCCCCAGCACCACCGCCACGAGGAGAGCGAGCGCGCCGCCGACCGCGGTGCGCCGGCGGCGGAACCAGGGCTGGCGCCCGTCGCGGCCAGCAGCGGTGTCGGCCGCGGAGCCGGGCTCGCGGGGCTCGCCACGCTCCCGCAGGTCATCCCGTACCGGCTGCGCGTCAGCCGCACGAGGCTCGTCGAGCCGCGCGCTGCGGCGGGCGTGATCGGAGGAAGATTCCACGGTTACGGTCGCATCCTACGACGGACCGCAACGGAACGCTCGCGCGGCTGCGCAGGTTCCCGTCAACGCTCGACGACCCACCCGCTCCGGCGCGCTGCGTCCAGGAACGCGCGTACATCCGCCGCAAGCGACGGATCCGAGGTGCCTGCGGCGCGGGTCACTATTTCCGCGCGCGTGTAGGCGCCGTTGCACAGCGCGAGAATGGCGGCCGCCGTCGCGTTGAGTCGCACACGGCCGGAGCGCGTCACCAGGACGGGGGCGCCTCCCGCCGGGGGCGTCAGGAGTCGATGCGCCGGTGCGAGCCGCACTTTCGGCCGCCGCGTTGAGCTCTTTGCCCTCATGTTGTTGCCGGCCCGCGCGCGGGCGGGCCTCCTGCCGCGGTGCAAGCGGCGGGCCAACTTCGGGCTCGCGGGCCGGACTCGGCCCGTCAGGTACGTCTGAGCGGCGCGATGCCGTGGCGCTTGATCTTGCGGTAGAGCGTGTTGCGGCTGACGCCGAGCTCCGCGGCGACACGGCTCATGTTGCCGTGAAGCTCCTCGATCGCTCGCAGCAGAGCGGCGCGCTCCGCTGCCTGCAGGCGCGTGAGCTGCGGGCAGGTGGGCACCCCATCCGGGCCATTTGCATCGGCAGCCACGTACGTGCGGCCCTCGGATGCGTCCGTCTCACCGGCCCGCTGCGCCGTTCCCACGGCCGGGTCTCCCAGCGGGGCGGCGAGCTCGCGGATCTCCCGCGGCAGGTCGATCGCGCGCACGACCCCTCCTTCGCAGATCGCGAGCGCCGTGCGGATGACGTTGCGCAGCTCGCGGATGTTGCCGGGCCAGGAGTAATCCAGCAGGCGCTGCAGGGCGTCGCGCTCGATGGCCGCCGGACGGCCATTGCCGGTCTCCGCGGCGAGGGCATGTTGGATCAGGCGCTCCCTGTCGGCCCGCTCCCGCAGGGCCGGCAGCTCGAGCGTAATGCCGTTCAGACGATAGTAGAGATCCTCGCGAAATGCGCCGCGCGCGATCATTTCCCGCAGGTTGCGGTGCGATGCGGCCAGCACGTGCAGATCCACGTTGATGGCGCTCTCGCTGCCGAGCGGCACGACCTCACGCTCCTCGAGCACGCGCAGCAGCCGGCTCTGCAATGCGAGCGGCATGTCGCCGATCTCGTCGAGGAAGAGCGTCCCGCCCGAGGACTGCACGATCCTGCCGCGCAGTCCCTCGCGGCGCGCGCCCGTGAATGCGCCGGGCTTGTAGCCGAAGAGCTCGCTCTCGATCAACGTCTCGGGAATGGCGGCGCAATTGACTGCGACGAACGGCCGGCCGGCGCGGCGGCTGGCGAGATGCATGGCGTGCGCGAACGCCTCCTTCCCCGAGCCGGTCGGCCCCTGGATCAGCACCGAGACGTTGGTGTCCGCGATCCGATGGGCGCAGCGCACGTTGCGCAGCATGTGCGGATCCTCGCCCGCCAGCTCCTCGAGTGTCAGCGGCAGGGAGCGCGCCGGCAGCGGGCCGCCGGAGTCCGTGACCGCGTATTCGTCCCGGGGGGAAGCCTGCCAGCCGTGCGTTGCGTTCGTCATACGAGCCTCCCAACGTTGGTACGGGGAGTGCGTCAGGGATGCCACGCCCCGTCGTGACAGTGTCACGGTAGGGAAACACGACCGGGCGGCGACTGCAAGCGGGGCATTGACGCAATCGCTGTGTTTTCAGGGGCCCGCCGCATGCGTTCTCGCGGCGGTGAGCGGCGCGGCCGGGCGGCGTTCCACAGTCGTGACAGCCCTGTGCCATTCCGTGGCGCAAATTGGAACAGGATTGCGCGCCGCGGAACTCTGTGTCGCCGGCGCAACACGCGGCCGCGGAAGCTCGCCGTTCTGGCACGGGGGTTGCACCCGGTCAGCCTCAAGGAGGGGCTCCCATGAACAATCAACGAACCGGCCTTCTTGCAGCCACCGTGTTGGCGGTACTCGCCGCGCCTTCGGCGCGGGCGATCGATGTGACCGCAGGCGCGTGGACGCTGTCCTTCGATGGCAATATCAACGCTCACTACATATACGCGCACTGCGGAACACTCCCCGCGGGCGTCCCCGCCATCG
>DASZYK010000114.1:0-11970 GCA_035545455.1 Steroidobacteraceae bacterium | reverse complement strand
GCCAATCGACATGGGGCTCGATGGCGACTGAGCGCTCGGCGTACTGGATGGCCTGCGCGAGGCGTCCTTCGGCGGCCCGGACCTGCCCGAGCCTCGCATAGGCCGGGTAGAAGTCCGGTGCCACCGCGATCGCCTGCAGATACAACCCCACGGACTCCTCGCTCCCCCCGAGCGCGGTGCGGACGATCTCGCCTTTCAGGTAATGATTCTCCGGGCCGAGCGGATCGACCAGGCGGGCGCGGTCCACGGCCGCCAGCGCCTCGTCGATCCGGTCCGCATCGTAGAGGTACGTCGCGTACAGCCGCCACCCGGGGCCATAGTTCGGCGCCAGCTCGAGCCCGGCGCGGTAATCGGCTTCCGCAGCCGCCGTGTCGTGCAGGACATTGTCCCGATACTGGCCCCGGACGAAGTAAGCCTCACCGGCTTGCGGATCGATGGTGATGGCCCGCTCGACCGCGCGGTCGATTTCCTGCCACTCACCGCGGGCTTGCGCGGGTCCGACGCCGCGCAGCTGCAGAAGCAGCAGCTTCGCCCGAGCGAGGTCCGCGATCGCGGCGGCGAACGACGGCGCCAGCTCCGTGGCTCGCGTGAACTCGCGGATCGAGGCCTCCACGTCCGGGATGGTGCGGGAGTCGATCAGGGCGCGGCCCCGCAGATAGGCCAGATAGGCTTCGGTTCCATACTGCGCATACTCGGAGGAGCGGCCGTGCAGAGTGACATCGAGCTCGCGCGCCACCTGCTCCGCGATCTGATCCTGCAGCGCAAACACCGCGTTGACGGGCCGATCGAGCTTGAGCGACCAGATCTCCCGGTCGCCACGGGCGTCTACGAGTTGCGCGGTGACCCTGAGCACGTTCCCGGCGCGCTGCACGCTGCCGGTGACGATGTAGCGGACTCCGAGACGGCGGCCGGCATCCGCCGGATCCGGAGTCGGGCTGCCGAGCGAGAACGAAGACGAGCGCGAGACGACGATCAGCTCCGGAACACCCGCCAGCTTGTGCAGCACGGCGCCCGCCACGCCGCGAGCGATGTAACTGTCGCTCTGCCGCGGGCTGAGATCCTCGAACGGCAGCACGGCGACGGCGCGGGGCTGCACGGCGGCCACGCGAACGCTCGTCGGAGGACCGGCCGAGGGCTCTCGCAGGAGCGACACCAGGATTGCGGCGGCAGCGATCGCGGCGATGACGAGAGCCGCGAGCCAGAGCTTGCGTGAGGCTCTCGCTGGAGGCGGCGTGCGCCGAGCGGACGGCACTTGCGGGACCTTCAGCGCTTCGGGTCCGGCCGCCACGGGGCCGGCTCTTGATGTCGCCACGCCGGCACTGGCGGGCGAAAGCGATGCCGACTGTATCTCGACCGCAGGAACCCAACGGTAACCGCGGCCCCGCAGCCCCTCGATGTAGCGCGGCTTGCGCGGGTCGTCGCCGAGCGCATCACGGAGGAGCTTCACCCGCTGATTGAGGGTCTCCGGGCTCACGATCACCTTCGGCCAGACCTCCTTCATCAGGGCGTCGCTCGAGAGCAGATTCGGCGCGCCGCGCATCAGCGCCAGGAGCAGTTCGTAGGAAAGCTTCGGCAGCGCGATCGGGTCCTCGCCCCGCGTCACTCGCTGGCGGCCGACCTCGATCAGCAGATCGCCGGTGCGATAGCGCGCGAATTCCGCGCTGGCGGGCGCTGGGCTGTCGGCTGACGGCGGGTTGCTCATGAGATCGCCTGGCCGTCGGTCAGAACGTCGCGCGTACCGCCATGAAGATTTCCCGGCCCATGAGATCGTAGAGGGGAAACGTATTGATCGTCCCCGCGGCCGAGGAAATGTCCGCCGCCGGAATGAACGGCGGGTCCTTGTCGAGGAGATTGTTGACGCCGCAGCGCACCTGCAGCCATCTCGCACCGGTCCAGATGCCGGCGAGATCGAGATAGCTGTAGCTCGCGATCCGCGTGACCTGCGGGTCGAGGAAGCCCTCCTCCGCGGCCCGCAGCAGCGGCTGCGGGGAGTTGTTGTCGAACGAGGCGCGGCCGATGAAGCGCCAGCGCGCCGACAGCAGGAGCGCCCAGGGCGTCTGCCAGATGAGGCGCAGGCTGTGACGCCAGCTCGGGTTCACGGAGCCGCCGAAGCAGGTGTTGCCGAAGAGGCCCGCGCAATCGTAACTGGGCGCGCCGGCGTAGACGGTCACCGAATCGTGTTGCAGCCAGGCACCGTTCAGCACCGCGCGGAGGAATCCCCATCTCCCGGGCAATTGCCAGCGGTAGCTCCCCCGGAAGTCGATTCCGGACACCAGGGCGGCGCCCGTGTTCACGTCGTTCTGCAGGATGTACCCACCACCCGGGACCGTGGCGCCCGCCAATGCGCCATCCGCCCTTCTCACGATCTCACCGCAGGCCAACGGATTGCCCGTCGCGAGACACCGTTGCAACGTCACGATTCCGGGAACGGTCGCGATCTCCTGCTCGACGCGGATGCGGTAGTAGTCGAGGCTGGCCGCCAGGGCCGGAAGCGCCGGCGGAGTGAAGGTGAGACCCACCGACCACGTGCGCGCCACCTCGGGCGCGAGCCGGGTATTGCCGCCGATGACCTCGCCGCAGGCGAAATTGGGGCACTGGGGAATGGTGCTGGTTCCTCCCGCGGCCGCACCATAGCCGTCGCCATACTGAGCGGCGGTCACTCCCGTGTTGGCGCATTGCGCGAGACTGGCCGCGGCGTGCACGGCGCCCTGCTGCGTGGGCGCGCAGGGGTCGCTCGCGACTGATGTCGAGCCCTCGTATGACAGCGGCGTATAGAGCTCGATGATGTTCGCGGCCCGCACGACCCGATCGAATGCGTACCGCAGTCGAACCGCGCGAGCCGGCGCAAGCTGCAGCTCGAATTTGTACGTGTTGGCCGCGCCGGCCGTCGAATAGTGGGAGTAGCGGTACCCGGCGGACGCCAGCAGGTCGCGCAGCAGCGGCCGATCGTGCGCGATCGGCAGCCGGGCCTCCACGAAGGCCTCATCGACGGAGACCCGCCGGTCGATCGCCACCGCCGCTCCACCGTATCCGGCGAGATCGCCGGACAGCTCCGCGGCGTCGGGCGCGAATCTCAGCCTGTCGGAGCGGTGCTCGACACCGGCGTTGACTGCGAGTCCGTCGGCGGCCCAGGGGGAAGTGAGCCCATATCGCCCGAGCTCGCCGGTCACGTCGAGATGCGCGGCAACCTCGGTGCTGGCGCCGCTGTCAGTGCCCGGCGTGTAGAGATATTGCAGCTGCGAGGCCGTGACGCCGCCGGTGGTGAAGATGTCGTACGGCACGCAGCCGCCGTCACTGATGCAGACGATCTGCCCTGCGCCGTTGGTCGTCGCCTGCAATGCCCGATTGACCGCGGCGTAATTGAAATAGTTCAGGTTGGCTTGATAGAGCGAGGTGTGGTGGTAGAGGCCGTAGGCGTCATAGCTCCAGGCGCTGCCGAGCTCCCCGTCGACGCCGGCGACCGCGCGGTAGCTGCGGTGCTCGTACAGCGATTCGCGGCCGCCGCCTTCGATGTTGCGCCGGCCGATGTCGATGGCCGCGCTGGCGGAGCCCGGCAGAGCGGCGTCCGCGGCGATCTCGGCCGGGGTGCAGATCGTCGCCGCCTCCTGGGCGCTCAGCAGCGGATTGCTGCAATTGACGAGGTAGGTGCCGTCGGCGGTGAGGGTGTTGTTGCCCTGAAAGAGGCCCGAGGGAGCGATTTCGGTGTCCGTCCGATCATCCATGTAGCCGAGCTCGAGATAGGGACGCGCGGCAGCGCCCAGCGACAGGTATGCGAGCAGTCCGGCCTGATGGCGCGTGTCCTCTCGCTGCAGATACTGATAGGGCGCGGGGTTGAAGCGGGCCGGCGGCACCGAGCCCCCGGCAGGGTACGGAACGAAATTCCCGCCGACCACGGAGTAGGCGGGGCCGCCGCCGGCATCGGTGACGAACTTGTTGGAGTCGGAGCTTCCCAGGCATTTGAACCCGGCATCCGTCGGCACCCCGGTCAGCGCGTTGATGCTGACGGCCTGACAGTTGGCGAAATCGCGCGCGGACCCGCTCACGGGCTCCTGCCGGTGATACGTGTAGTATGCCGTGACGGACCCCGCGCCGCCCTGCAGCGGCGCCCCGGCGAGGACCGCCAGATCGCCGGTTCCGCCGTCGATGGTGCTGCCCGCGGGCGGCTCGATCGCCGCCGACCTTTGCAGCGCCTGAAGTTGACCTTCGTGCTGGTCATGCTGCGCGAAACCGTACTGCGCATCGATCTGAACACCGTCGATGTGCTTTTTCAGGATGAAATTCACGACTCCCGCCACCGCGTCCGAGCCGTAGGTCGAGGAGGCGCCGCCCGTGACGATCTCGACGCGCTCGACCATGGCCAGCGGGATCTGATCGAGATCGGGCGCCGGGGCCGGGTTGCCCGTGTTGGGATCACCGACGCCGAGACGGCGGCCGTTGACGAGGATCAGCGTTCGCTGCGGGCCGAGACCGCGCAGGTCGGCGGTGGCGATTCCGCCGGCGGTCACGGCGGGATTGGAATGATTGCCGAAGTCGGCGCTCGAGTCGATGTTCGCCTGCGGCAGCGAATCGATCAGATCGACGGCATCGGTATAGCCTGCCAGGCGGATGTCCCGCGAGGTGATCACCTGCAGGGGAGGCGCCGCACCGGCAACATCCGCAACGGGGATCCGCGAGCCCGTGACCACGACCTGGCTGAGCGTGGACTCGGGCTCGTCTCCCGCCGCGACGGCGACGAGGCCCGGTCCACCCAAGCCGAGGGCAATCTGCCAGGCGATCAGGCGCCGAAGCACCTCCGCGCGCGTCTTGCGGCCGGCGCGCGGCCGTCCCCCGTGCCGCTGCGGCCAATGAGTGCGGGCTGGACCCTCGCTGAGCGCCGCCATGAGGAAAGGCCTTCGGCTCTTCGGGTGCGAGCGCCCATGTAGCCCGACGGGCGGCGGTCTGTCAATGCGAGCGGGAGCCCTCGGGCGGCCATGCCTCGAGCCGGCAGGCCCGTTGGGCACGATAGTTGCGCGCGCTCGCCGAGATGCCGGACATGGACTCTCGCAGAATGACGACCGATCGCGGCCACGAAAACAACGACAAGTACCTCCGGCGGGAGAAAGAGATGCTCGAAGTCACGCTGAAAAGCATCGGCGATGCCGTCATCGTTGCCGATGTCGCCGGGCGCGTGACGTTCCTCAATCCCGTGGCCGAGCGGCTCACGGGCTGGTCCATGGCGGACGCGGAGCATCAGCCCTTCGAGAAGATTTTCCACATCGTGAACGAACATACCGGCGCGCCGGTCGAGCATCCCGTTTCCAAGGTGCTCCGGTCAGGGGGAATCGTCGGGCTCGCCAACCACACCGTTCTGATCACCCGGGACGGCAGACGCGTTCCGATCGACGACAGCGGCGCCCCCGTGCGGCTCGCGGGCGGCGGCCTGGTCGGCATCGTGGTGGTCTTCCGCGACGTCACGGAGCGCAAGCGCGCGGAGCATGAGCGCGCCTGGCTGGCGGCCATCGTCGATTCCTCGGACGACGCGATCGCCAGCAAGACGCTGGACGGCATCGTGACCTCGTGGAATCCGGCCGCGACCCGCCTTTTCGGCTACCAGCCCGCGGAGATCGTCGGCAGGCCGATCACCACCGTCATCCCGCCGGAGCTTCATGCCGAGGAAGTGGAGATCCTCGCGCGCTTGCGGCGTGGCGAGCGGATCGACCACTACGAGACGGTGCGCGTCGCCAAGAGCGGCCGGCGGATCGAGATATCGCTCACGATCTCTCCGATCAGGGGAGCGGACGGCGCCATCATCGGCGCCTCCAAGATCGCGCGCGACATCACTGAGCGCAAGCGCCAGGAGCGCTTGCTGCACGAATCGCACCGGCAGAAGGATGAGTTTCTCGCCACGCTCGCCCACGAGCTCAGGAATCCGCTGGCGCCGATCCGCGCGGCGGCGGAGCTGCTCAAGCACGCGAAGAGCCTGGCGCCGGAGCTGCGGGCCGCCACCACGATCCTCGAGCGTCAGGCGCGTCACATGACTCATCTGGTCGACGATCTGCTCGACGTCTCGCGCATCACGAGCGGTCGCATTCGCCTGCAGCCGGAGGTGGTCGAGCTGGCGGACCTCCTGCGGGCCGTGATCGAGGCCTATCGTCGCCCGGCCGAGACGGCGCACCACCAGATCACGCTGGCCGCCCCCGAGCCGGTATGCGTGAGCGGCGACCGCGTCCGGCTCACTCAGATCTTCTCGAACATCCTGCACAACGCCGTGAAATACACGCCGCCGGGAGGAAGAATCGAGATGGCGCTGCGTGCGGCAGAGGGCGATGCGATCGTCAGCATTCGCGACAACGGCACGGGAATCCCGCCGGAAGAGCTGGAGCACATCTTCGAGCCCTTCGCCCAGCTCGACCGCTCCTACGAGCGTGCCGACGGCGGTCTCGGAATCGGACTCACGCTCGCCAAGAGGCTCGTCGAGCTGCACCACGGCAGCATCGAGGCCAGCAGCGCCGGCCGCGGCAAGGGAACCGAGTTCCTGGTCCGCCTGCCCGCCATCGCCGCGCCTCCCGTGAAGCGCGAGAGCGCTCCGCGGAAGAAACCGGACCACTCCCTCAGTTGCCGCGTGCTCATCGCGGACGATAATCACGACGCGGCGATCAGTCTCAGCATGCTGCTCCAGTCCATGGGTCATGACACTCGCGTCGTGCACGACGGCATCGAAGCCGTGGAGGAGGCGGAGCGCTTCCACCCGGAGATCGTGCTGCTCGACATCGGCATGCCGAGGCTCGATGGCTACGAGACGGCGCGCCGGATCGCGCAGAGGCCGTGGGCGGCCGCCACTCAGATCGTGGCCATCACGGGCTGGGGTCAGGAGACGGACCGGCAGCGAGCGAAGGCGGCCGGCTTCCATCGGCACCTCGTCAAGCCCGTCGATCTCGACGCGCTGAGAGAGATCGTGTCGGATTGCGAGCCGCGGCCGGAGGCACCGTCATGATGGCGGCCGCAGACGGCCGCTACTCATTGGCATTGAACGCAATGCAGATCCGGGGCTCGTCGCTCTCGTGCGGCTCCACGTAGTGCTCCAGCCAGCAGGGAAAGAGCACGAGCAGGCCGGTGCTCGGCTTCAGCTGAATGTCGGCATGGCCATTGGGAACCGAGCCCTTGATGATGCCGTGGACCACGCCGGGACGCGGATCGCGGAACGCGAGGGCGCCGGAGCCTGCGGGTGCCTCCAGGTAGAAGCTGCCCGAGAGAAGCGAGCCTTCGTGCAGATGCAGGAAGTTGAAGCCGCCGCGGTCATGCAGGTTGACCCAGGACTGGAGCTGAAATGTTTGGCCGCCCCGGCCCATCTCCCCGAGCGCCGTGGCGCACGCCGCTTGCACGGCCTGCCGCAGGGGGGCCCAGACGGGCTGCTCGAGAACGTCCATCTCCTTGCTGTTCCAGCCACTGCGGTTGGTCCGTCCCGCGGGTGTCGGACTGGCGGCCCGCAGCGCGAGCACCCAGCGGGTCCATTCGGCGAAGCGGGGCTGAAGGGCATCGAGACGAGCCTGCCAGATCCGCGTCGGAAAGAGGTCGAACGACTGCAGCACGGGCGCGCTCGCGGGCTCCCCTACTCGGTATGTGGTGCGAAACTTCTCGTCCATCGCCGGAACCTCAGGGCAATCCGCTCAGACGTACCGCGCCTGTCGCATCACGTGTAACGCGGATGGTCAGCCGCCGGCCGCGGAACCTGACATTGCGCAGCGTCAGCGATCGCCATGCGTCGGGCAGAGCCGGAGGATACGCCGCCACCAGTCCGGCGTCGCGGATCCTCAGCCCCGTGAGGCCGTAGATCAGGCTCTGCAGGTACGATCCGGAGCCGGTGAGGAAGGGGCCGACCTCGTTGTCCGCCGTCTCCGTGCAGACATCGAAGGGGGGCTTGAGCGTTCCGCCGGTCTCGAACAGGCGGGTCCATGCCGCTGCCGCCGGGCCGAGGCCCACCTCATCCGCCGCGGACACCCGCGGCAGAATACCCATGCTGACCTCCCCGACGGAGCTCGCCGCATCCGGCCGGATGGAGTGCCGGTAGTCGCTCGTGCGCAGTGCGGCGCGCATCTCGAAATCCAGCGCGGGCAGAAAGAGCAGCGCCACGGGCCCGCCGCCGAAGTCCTTGCCGCGCGCGGTCACGGACGGGGCGAACGCGAGGTGATATTGCCCTCCCGGCGCCATCGGGACGTACAGGTCGCGCGCGAGGCGGCCCCACTCGGGATCCGGGCGCGCGCCGATCACGCCGGCCGCCGCCACCGCGATCCTGAGCGCCTTCGCAGCCCCGAGATTGGTGAACGTGTCGTCGGGGATGTCGCTGTTCGACTCCGCGACCGAGGTGACGTGCAGGATGTCGTAACGCTTGCGCCTGGAATCGTAGGTGGCGCGGCTCGCCCAGAATCGCGCCACGTCGCGGATCACCGGCCACCCGCGCACGCGCAACCAGTTGCGATCGAGCGTGGCGAGATAGTACTGCCACTGCGCGATGGCGACCTCGGAGTTGACGTGGACCTCGCTCTCGGAAAGAAGGTGCGCGGAATACGGCGTCTGATCAGTGCCGTTCTGCGGATCCGACTCCCAGGGAAACATGGCCCCGGCGTATCCGTGGCGCCGCGCCCGCAGACGAGCGGCTGCGAGGGTGCGCTCACGGAAGGCCAGAATGGACTGCGCGCGCCGGGGATGGAGGAGCAGCAGGGCGGGAAACATCCAGGTGTCGCTATCCCAGAAGACGTGTCCGGCGTAGCAGAGCGTCAGGCCGCAGGGCCCCGTGGCCCAGGCGGTATCCGGCGTCGAGCTCGCGAGCAGAGCGTAGAGCTGCGCGTGCGCGACTTGCTGGGCCCTCGGATCGCCGTCGATCAGGATGTCCGACCGCCAGAGCGCCCGCCACGCCGTGCGCTGCGCGCTCGCGAGCGCCTCGAACCCCTGCCGGCGGGCCTGCAGCGCGAGAGTGAGATCCTCTGCCGCACCGCCGCCCCAACCGGCCCGCGACAGCGCAACATACTTGGTGAATTCATAGGTGCGGCCCTTCGCAACCCGCAGGGTTACATCGAGCGCGAGGTGCCGCCGATCATGGCTCAATCCGACCTGCGTCGAGCGCGCCTCCTCAGGCAGCGCAATCGCCGCAGCCATCGCCATCGGCAGGCCGCTCTCCGCTCTACCTGACAGCCACAGCGACAGGGCGCGGACATCGCCGCCGGCTTTGGTGACATCGATGTAGCCGGGATACCAGAGCGCCGCCCGATCGGCAGTTGCCGGGGCACGCGGCCGCAGCGAGAGGCCATGAGCCGCGAGCGCCTGGTCCTGCCCGGATCCGCTCAAGCGAGCGAGAGGAAACCGCGGCGTATGCCGTGCCCAGACCGTCAGCGGAAACGAGAGCCGCAGCCGGCCGTCGTAACCGGGAGTGACCGTCAGGCGGGTCACCGCGAGATGCGGCGAAGCCTCGCTGATGAAAGTCGAGACGCGGACCGCCACGTCGCGTCCTCGATCGGCATAGGAATATCCGGTGCTCAGCATCCCCTCGCGCATGTCGAGGGTCTGCCGGTAGCCGACGAAGTGCGCCGCCGTCAGGGGCGCCTCGTTGACCCACTGACTGCCCGATCGGGCGTCCCCCGGCATGAAGTCGATCGCCGTCCACCCGGGGACGAGCGCGGGACGCGAGATGTCCCCTGGACTGTAGTCCATGAGGCCGACCAGATAAGTCTGCGCGGCCTCGGTGCCGCGCGGCGTGGTGAGGGTCGCGATGTAGCCGTTCCCGAGCAGGCCCGGAAAGTACGCGGGCAGTTGCGCCAGCCCGACACTCGAGCGCGAGCCGTCATCGGTCTGGCGCGCCGCGGAGGCGGCGGGCGGCAGCAGGACGCACAGAATGGCGCACACCAGACTCGCCGCGGCGGCCTTGCGACCCATCATTTACTCGGCCCCGACCAGCGCCGGCTTCGAGCTCGGGCGCGCGCGCCACTGGAGCCCGGCGGCTGACGACGCGGCGCGCGCGGGATGCGGCGGCCTGACGGCAAGGTAGACCGTGCTCCAGAGTTGCGCCGCGTTGGATTCGTCGGCGTCCGCGGCGGAGGACCCGAACGGGCGCAGCTGGTAATGCCCCCCGCCATAGGACCATGACCAGAGCTCCGCATTCTGCATGGAGCGCGTGGCCTCGATCGCGGACCAGAGAGTCTGTTGCGCCTCGACGAGATCGGCGCGGACGGCGGGCGGAAGATCGTGCCTGCGGAGCTGGCGCGCGAGCCCCGCCGCGAAGAGCGCCTGCTGCCAGGACCAGACGACCGTCCCGTGGTAGGCGTTGCGGGTGAACAGCTTCTGCAGCGCGGGCGCGCAGAACACCGGGTTCGCAACCACCATGCCGACGCCGGTCATCAGCCCCGCGGGAAAAGGACGCATCACGTCCGAGACCATGCGATCCAGCGCCTTCGGCTCGGGATCGGCGAAGAGGAGCAGAAAGCCCTCGTCCGAATGCATGACGGGGACCGGCTCACCCGATGCCGACAGCGACAGCGCCTGAAAGCGAAAAGGGCCGGGCGCCAATGCGGCGAGGGCCCGTTGCGCCGCCACTCCCTGCGAGTCGGCATAGATCTCGACCGCGTTGGCGGCGACCGCATGGCTCAACGTCACCGCAAAGAGCGGCGGCGCCCGCCGGCGCCAGATCTCCGCCATCCGCGCCGCGCCGGAGAAGAGCTCGCGGTCCGCCCCGGTCAGATAGGGAGAAAGGAGGCCGCTGTCCGTCAGGCGCGCGATCGCCTGCAGTGCCGCCGGAACCAACACGGCATTGACGTCATACGGATACTGCCCGCCGCCGAGACCGGTGCCGCTGTCGCGCCAGTCGCCGACCGTCTCGCCGGGCTTCAGCCCGATGAGGTGCGCAACACCCGGCGCGCTCGCGAACGCCACGGCGCTTTGCGCCACGTAGCGGAGATTCTTCACCAGCGCGGCGCCGCGCGTGCCGCGCCGCTCGAGCGGCCCGCCGACGGACGTTGCCAGAAAAGCGGTGGCGCGCTCCCGCCCGGCGCTCTGCAACAGCCACTCGGCGGCCACCGGCGCGAGGAGGTAATCCTCGTCGATCATCTTGTAGTCGTACACGGCCGCCGCGGAGTGAGAGCCCTGCGCGAGATGATCGAGCACCGCCTGCTCGCCGATGTCCTCCTCATGCGCCACCTCCCCCTGCGGTGAGAGGCGCGCGAGAACGGAGTCGAGACCGTCCTCGACGGCAGTCGCGCTCAGCACCGGCATGAGCAGCCGCAGGCTCATCAGCGTGTCGCGGCCGAAATAGGTATCGAAGCGCCAGGAGCCGGCGAGGAGCTTCTCGCGGTAGGCGAGGAAGGTCAGAGTCTCGCGGCCGGCGGGATCCGCTCCGGAGGCCTCGCGCAGCAGATCATGGCCGGCCAGCGGAGCGAGAGGCTTCTCGCCCGTGAGACCCGTGACCCGCAGGGTGATGCTGCCGTCCGTCCCGGCGAATATGCGCTTGCCGCTCAAGCGGCCGTCCAGCACCTCGACCGTCAGCCGGTAACCGGCCGCGCCGTCGAGCCGATCGCGGGACCAGGTGATGGTGCGGCCATCGATTGCAGGCGCGATGTCGATTCCCTCCGGGAGAGCTCCCGCCGACTGATAGTCGCGCAATACCCGGACGCTGGAGAGCACCGCGCGGCGGATGTCGAGCGACGGATCCGCGAGCGCGATCTCGGCCGAAATCCCGTACAGCGGCCTGCCCCTGGCATCGGCTGCGCGAACGGGCGCGGGCTTGCCCCGGATCTTCCAGGAAGCATTGCCCGCTTGACGCCGGAACCAGAGGGCGACGCCGCTGTTGCCGGCGGGAAAGGCGATGAGGATGCGCGGCGACGGGCCGGAGCGCAGCACGAGGTGCGCCGAGACGGATCCCTCCCGCAGGAAGTAGTTGAGAAACCTGCCTTCGCGCACCTCGAAGGCGAGCTGCTGCGGTGCCGGCCGCGCTGAAGCTGCCGTTGG
>DASZYK010000113.1:0-5138 GCA_035545455.1 Steroidobacteraceae bacterium | reverse complement strand
GCATCCCATGGCGTTGCACTGCGTGATCAGCCACCGCGGCATACGCATCCGCGCGCCAGTTGCGAAGCGCATGACTGGAGCAAGGGCTGATGATCAGTGTCGGGCGCGCGTCAGGGACGAGCTTCCGGGCGTAATCGAGCGCGTCCGGCGGCAGTGGCACATCCCAGCGCAGCGTCCGCTCGTGAATGCCCAGCGCCTCGAGAAAGCCGAAGAAGCTGTCGAGGACGTGCTCGCGAGACCGGGGTGCGATCCGGGCATTGGTGAAAAGCCACTGCAGCTCGCGCGCACGCGCCCTGTCGAACCCGAGCCGGATGGTCGCCGGAACGAAACGCGAGACGAGGCTCGCACGGAAGGCAAGCTGCATGTGCAGCAGCACGTCGAAACGTCGCCCGCGCAGGCTTGCGCGAAGATCCCGGCCCGCGGCCAGACCGGACCGCTTGTCCACGGTGATAAACTCCACGCCATCGATGAGCTTCATCAGGCGCGACTCCCCCTTGCCGATGATCCATGTCAACCGCGTCTGCGGCCATGCGCGCTGCATCGTCCGCACCAGCGGGACGACGTGGCAGGTGTCGCCGAGCGCAGAAAGTCTCAATATGCAGACGGTGAGCGGCGGTCGCTCGAGCGGCAGTTTCCTGGGGGCCATCGCTACGCGCAGGCGAAACTCGGAGGAATTCCCATCGTGAGTGGGCGGTGGCCGCTCGGATCAGAGGTCAGGCACGGGGCCATCGAGGGAGGCGCCATGCTATACGACGCCTCCAGGGCCCGCAATTTGAACGCCGCCTGGTTCGATCCGCGGTACTGGACCTCGCGCGGCGAGCTCGAAGGCGTCGCGCGCGGCCGGGGAACCACGCACTTCGTGCGCGGCCGGGATCGCCGCCTGGTGTTGCGTCATTACCATCGCGGCGGCCTCATATCCCTGCTCTCTTCCGATCGGTACATCTGGCGCGGCGAGGAGCTGACGCGGCCTTTCGCGGAATGGTCGATCACCTACAGACTGCACCGGGCCGGCTTGCCCGTTCCGGCGCCGATCGCCGCCCGCTACATCCGCGACGGCCGCACCTACCGCGGCGACATCATCACGGAGCGGCTGGCGACGGTCGGGTCCCTCGCCGAGTGCCTGGAACTCGGCGCGCTGTCGATCGTCACCTGGATCTCGGTCGGGCGCTGCATCCGCCGCTTTCATGACTTCGGCGTGTGTCACGCCGATCTCAATGCGCACAACGTGCTGCTCAGCGAGGAAACCGTGTACCTGGTCGACTTCGATCGGTGCCAGCTGCGGCGAGGGGGTCTGTGGCGCGACGCCAATCTCGTGCGGCTCCGGCGCTCACTGGAAAAGATCGCCTACGGATTGCCGGCGGACCGCTTCTCCGAGGCCGACTGGCATGCGCTCCTCGACGGCTATCGGCAGGCTTCAGCGGCCCGAGAGCCGCCGAGCGGCTGATCGCGCCTGCCGTGCGCTTCCTCTACCTCGCGGCGGTGTACCTTGCCGCTCCGCTGATCTCGGCGATGCTCGCCTGGCGTGGCCTGCGGGACCGCAGCTACTGGCGCAATTTCGGCGAGCGATTCGGACTCGGCGCGCCCCTGGCAAGCTCACCCATATGGGTCCATGCCGTGTCGGTCGGCGAAGTGCAGGCGGCCGCGCCGCTCGTCGCCGCGCTGCGCGATCACTATCCTCGAGCGCCCGTGCTGGTGACCACGTTCACGCCCACGGGCGCGGCCCGGGCCCGCGCGTTGTTTCATGGCGCGGCCGAGGTACGCTATCTGCCTTTCGACCTGCCCGGGTCGGTGCGGCGATTCCTCGATCGCGCGCGCCCGCAGCTGGCGGTCATCATCGAGACCGAGCTCTGGCCGAGCCTCTACCGCCAATGCCGGCTGCGCCGCATACCCCTGGTCATCGCCAGCGCACGCCTGTCGCGGCGCTCGACCGATCGCTACCGGCGCCTGGGGGCGCTCTTCAGAGAGACGGTCGCAGGCGCGATGGTGGTCGCCGCGCAGGGCGAAGGAGACGCCGCGCGGTTTCGCACTCTCGGAGCTTCCGCGGAGCGAACTCACGTCACGGGCAACCTCAAGTTCGATTTCACACTGCCGTCTGACGTCAGCGCGCGAGGCAAGGCCCTGCGCGAGCAATACGCGCCACACGGTCCCGTTTGGGTCGCGGGCAGCACGCATGGAGGGCCGGAGGAAGAGGCCGTGATCGAGGCGCATCGGCGGGTCGGCGCCGCGCATCCGGGGGCGCTGCTCGTGCTGGCCCCGCGGCATCCCAACCGGTTCGGCGAAGTGGCTGCGTGGCTCGAGCGACAACACGTCGGATTCGTGCGGCGCTCGCAATCGTCCTCCCCGCATTTGGCAGAAGAGGCCGCCAACGTTCTGCTGCTCGACACGCTGGGGGAACTGCTCTACTTCTACGCCGCGGCGGACGTGGCTTTCGTCGGCGGCAGCCTCGCCCCCGTGGGCGGCCATAACCTGCTCGAGCCGGCTGCGCTGGGTCTGCCCGTCCTGACGGGGCCCGACAACTCCAACGGCGAGGACGTGGCGCGGCTGCTGCTCGACTGCGGCGCGGCCGAGGTCGTGCGCGACGGCGCGGAGCTCGGCTCACGAGTGGCCGAGCTGCTCTCGAATCAGTCGCTGCGCATGGAAATGGGTCACCGCGGCCGTGCCGCCATCGATCGCAATCGCGGCGCGCTGGAGAAGCTCATGACCCTGATTGCCTCCCTGCTGGACAGCGAGTAGCGCCGTCCGCAAGCAGGTGAACGAGCGGCCGTCCCCGGGGCACGGCTCTTGGCCGCTCCGTTTCCCGGGATGCCTCCTTTGGCGCTGCCGGGCCTCGGAGGGGCGAGTGAAAAGCTACGCGGCCGGCCGACTCAAAGCGCCGCAGGCGACTTCGAGCCGATCAAGGAATACTCGGCGCTGCAGTATGGGCATTTGGCCCAGCCCGTCGCCTCGATCGGCAGGTATACGCGCGGATGAGAGTTCCACAGGTACATCTGCGGCATCGGGCACGAGAGCGGCAGGTCCTCGGCCGTGACTTCGTACTGGTTCTGCGCGTTCGGCGGGATGAGTGCTTTGGGTTGGGCGGCCATGGCTCATTATACCCCGGCGGCCCCCGCCATGACTTCATCCCAGACGGCCGTGACGGCGGCGCGCTCGGAGACGAATTCGTCGGCGGACACCACTCCGGTCTCGGCGGCGAGAGACAGGTGGTGTATACGCGTACGATAGGCCCGGTAGGCCGCCGTGAGGATGTCGACGGTTCCCTGCGGCACCAGATCAGCTGAGGCGACCGACTCGAGCTGCCGGATCGTGTCCGAGAACATCGCAACCGGTGGATAGTCCCTCGCCCATTTCAACGCCCAGTATTGCGCAAGGAACTCGATGTCGGCGATGCCGCCGGCGTCCTGCTTCAGATCGATCCGTCCCTCGCCTCCCTTGGAGAGCTCACGCCGCATGCGCTCGCGCATCGAGCGTACCTCGTTCCGGAGAGTGTCGCGGCGCACCGCGAAGCGCAGCACGTCGAGGCGAGTGCGCTCGAACTCCGCGCACAGCGCCGGCGCGCCGGCTACCGCGCGCGCATGCAGCAGCGCCTGATGCTCCCACGTCCAGGCTTCCTGCCGCTGGTACTCGGCGAAGGCATCGATCTGCGTGACCAGCATTCCTCCCTTGCCGCTCGGCCGCAGCCGCACGTCCACCTCGTAGAGCCGGCCCGCCGCCGAGTGCATGGTGAGGAGATGAAGCAGCCGTTGCGCCAGGCGCACGAAGAAGAGGGAGTTGTCGATGGGCCGCGCGCCATCGGTCTCCTGGCGCTCGCCGCGCGAGTCGTGCAGAAAGACGAGGTCGAGATCCGACGCGTAGCCCAGTTCCAGCCCCCCCAGCTTGCCGTAGCCCACCGCGCAGATGCTCACGGGCCGGCGCTGCGCGGCCTCGCCGCAATGGGGCACTCCGAATTGCGCGGTGATCTGCTCCCAGGCGAGCTCCGTAGCGCGAGCGACGATGAGCTCGGCGATCTCCGTCAGCCTGTCGCTCACGCGCATGACCGGCAGCCGCCCCGTGAGGTCGGCGACCGCGATCCGGAACACGGCGGCGCGCTGGAAATGGCACAACGCCTCGACCTGGCGCTCCGGATCGTCGTCGTGCCGCTGCTGCATGGCGGCCTGCAGCTCGCGCGTGAGCGCATCGCGCCCAGGAAGCTCGGACAGCAGCCGCTCGTCCACCAGCTCATCGAGCAGCAGCGGGTAGGAGGCTATCTGGCGGACCAGGAACTCGCCGTGGCGGCAGATCTCGATCAGCCGCGAGCGCGCGGGCTGACTCTCGCGCAGCAGCGCGAAATACGCGGAGCGCTTGCCCGTCGCCTCCAGGATGGAAATGATCCGCCGCAGCACTGCGAGCTGCTCGGCGCCGGCGAGCTTCGCCGCGCCGATGTCCGCCAGCAGCGGCGGCAACAGCGACTGCAGGCGCTGCCGCCCCGGCTCGTCGAGCTTGCGCACCAGGGCGGAGGCGCGCAGCGCCAGCAGCATCTGCGCCGCCTGCGCCGGATCCGCGAAGCCGGCCCGCCCCAGCGATTCGGTGAGCACCGCGCTCTCCGCCCCGTCGTCCCACAGACGGCCGAGGTCGATCGTCACCGCGGTGCCGCGAGGCGCCGCGGCGCCGAAGACGAACCGGTTGAAGTGACTGCTGACGGACGCCTGGTGGCGCGCGAGCTCGGCGAGCAGCGCCTCCCAGCCCGGCGCGCCCATTGCAATGGCGATGCGCTGCTGCGACAGCGGATCGGCGGGAAGCTGGTGAGCCTGGCGATCGGCGAGCATTTGCAGGCTGTTTTCCAGTCGCCGCAGATACAGGTAGGCTGCCCGCAGCTCTGCCACGGCGGCGGCCGGCATGAGCTGCAGCTCCCCGAGCATGGCCAGCGCCTGGAGGAGTGAGGTCGTCTGCAACCGCCGCTCGCGTCCGCCGCGGATGAGCTGGAAAGCCTGAACGATGAACTCGATCTCCCGAATGCCGCCCGGCCCCAGCTTGATGTGGCCGGCGAGCTCCCGCCGCTCTACCTCGCGGCCGATGAGCGCCTTCATCTCGCGCAGGCTCTCGAAGACGCCGTAGTCGAGATAGCGGCGGTAGACGAAAGGTCCCAGCGCCGAAGCGCGAAT
>DASZYK010000112.1:0-9886 GCA_035545455.1 Steroidobacteraceae bacterium | reverse complement strand
CGACGATCGCGCGCGGACGCGACATCTTCGAGCATGGCATTCCTTCACAGGGAGTGCCGGCATGCGCGGCCTGCCACGGTCAGGACGCGCTGGGCAGCGACGCGTTCCCCCGGCTCGCAGGGCAGCATGCCGAGTACGTCCTGAAGCAGCTCGCCTCGTTCCAGAGCAACATGCGCAAGATAGCCGTCATGCACGGCGTGGCGCAGAATCTGCGCGAGCCGGAGATGCGGGCGGTGGCCGATTACCTCGAGTCGCTGCCTTAGTATGAAGCGCTGGATCCGGGCATCCTGCCCGGCCCAGCGCGCCTCGGGCAAAAAGCGCGGTTTTTTGCCCGAGGCTCCGCCACCTGCGGCGGCGGGGCACATCCCTGTGCCTACGACCCAGTCGTGCCGCTTCGTCATTCGGGTTCGGCTTGAGCCGAGGGCAAATCAACAGGGTTCCGCGTCCTTTGACACGCCGGAAACCGCTCCCATGAGATCCACACCCGCCGGCCGAACCAACGGCCACGCGCGCTGCGCCATGGTCTCGTGCGCGGCGTGGCCGTCAACGCAGGTACGCCTCGGTCGCGTATCGGCGCATCATGCGATGACTGTTGAAATACGCCGCATTCTTGGTGATCGCGCCCTGCATGACCCGTATCCAGCCCGCCGGGTTGCTGGAGCGAGCGTAGTACAGCGGCAGGACGATACGCTCGAGCTTGTCATAGAGGCTCGGCGCATCTTCGACCGACCAGCCGGTCACACCCTCGATGCAGCCTTCGATCCACCAGCCGTCGGGGACGGAAAGACTCGGGACTGCGTTGAATGCCGCCTTCATGCCGCTCGTGCCCGAGGCCTCGAACGGCGGCAGCGGCGTGTTGAGCCACACGTCGGCGCCTGCCACGACGAGCTGCGCGAGCGAGAAGTCGTAGTCGGGGAGGTAGACGACCGGTACGACGCTTGCGAGCGCCCTGGCATGCTCGTGGAGCACTGTGATGAGGCGCTTGCCCTCCGCATCCCGCGGGTGCGCCTTGCCCGCGAGGACGATCTGAAACGGGGCGTTGGTCGCGATCCGGCGCAGGCGCTCCATGTCGGCGAACATGAGATCGGGGCGCTTGTATGCGGTCATCCGCCGCGCGAAGCCGAGGATCGGCTTCGCCGCATCGAGTGTGACCGCCGTGAGCGCTCGCACCCGCTCGATCAGCGCCAGCTTGGCGCGCTCGTGCGCCTCGATGAGGGCCGCGGCGGGGATGGCGTCGGCGCGAATGAGAAGCTCAGGCTCGAGCGACCACCCCGGCACATACCGGTCGTAAAGAGCGCGGAAGCTCTCCGTCGCCCAGGTGTAGGGATGGACGCCATTGGTGATCGCCCTCACCTCGTAGCCGGGAAACATGCCGCGCGAGACTTCGGCATGGCGCTTGGCGACCCCGTTCACGAAATCACTGAGGTTCAGGGCGAGCCGCGTCATGTTGAGCGCGTCGTGGCCGCCGAGCTCGCGCAGCAGCGCGAGGTCGATGGACGGAGTCTTGCCGGCGAACAGCCGGGCTACGAGATCGTAGGAGAACCGGTCGTGGCCCGCCTCGACGGGCGTATGAGTCGTGAAGCGGCATCGCCTTCGCACCCGGGGCAGGTCGTAAGCGGGCTCGCCCGGACGGACGTCCTCGGGCGAATAGGCGCTGCGGCGCAGCAGCTCGACGCCGAGAAGCGCCGAGTGGCCTTCGTTCATGTGGTAGTCGCCGATCCTGAAGCCGAGCGCGTGCAGAATCCGAAACCCTCCCATGCCGAGCACCATCTCCTGCTTGAGCCGGTAGGCTTCGTCGCCGCCGTAGAGGTAATGAGTGATCTCCCGATCGCTGCTCTCGTTCTCCGGCTGATCCGTGTCGAGCAGGATGACGGGCGCAAGCCCGCCCAGAGGACTCTCGATCACGTAGAGCCAGGCGCCGATCCACACCCGTCGGCCCTCGATGCGGACCGCTGCCTTCGCATCGAGCGGGCTCGCCCAGCGCGCCGGCTCCCACGGCGCCGGATGCTCGATCTGACGGCCGCTCGCATCGAGCTCCTGACGGAAGTAGCCCGCGCGGCTCACCAGCGTGACGCCCACCAGCGACGCGCGCATGTCCGCCGCCGTCCGCAGAGTGTCTCCCGCGAGGATGCCGAGACCCCCCGCATACGTTGGAATGTCGCCGCGCAGGGCGATCTCCATGGAGAAGAACGCGACGCGCTGCTCGGTGAGGAACTGATCTATCCCGAGGTACGGGTCCACCCGGGCCCCTCCTGCTCCGGGCCGATCTCCTGTCTCAGGGTTGGCCATGACATGCCTTCACTGCGTGAGTGTCTCGAGTACTGCCGCATGATGAAAGCGATCGCGGCCCCATGTCATCCGCACTCATACGGATCGGATCGTTCGGGCCGCGGCCCGTTCTTCCTGTTCGCGCGCCCGGCTCGGCGCCGGCCGGCAATTTGCCCCCCGGCGCATGCCGGGTGTAGTCTTGCTGGGCTGACTGTCGTCGCAGCGTCGGCTTGCCCGTTGCCATGAGAGTCATACCGCCAGAGTTGGCCCGCGATGCATTGGATGCCGCTCCTGACCCGATGATCATCATCGATGGCACGGGAACAGTGCGCTTTGCCAACCATCAGGTCTCCCTCATATTCGGCTACTCTCGCGAAGAGATCGTCGGGCGCCCGGTCGGGCTGCTGCTGCCCGTCGTTCCGGAGGAGCTGCTGCGCGACACGCCGAGCGCGCAGGCGAGAGGGTGCGGCATCGAGCTGTCCGGGCGGCGCAAGGAAGGCACGGAATTCCCGGTCGAGATCAGCCTGAGCCCGATCGGGCACGAGCACGGCACCCTGACCGTGGTCGCAGTCCGCGACGTCTCCCGGCGCAAGCAGGTGGAAAGAGAGCTCATCGGCGCGCGCGAGGCGGCGGACCGCGCGCGGGCGGTCGCCACCGAGGCGCGTGAAGCCGCCGATCGGGCCAATCAGGGCAAGAGCCGCTTCCTCTCCACGGCGAGCCACGATCTGCGTCAGCCGCTGCAGAGCCTGGAGCTGCTGAACGCCTCGTTGCGCCGCATGCCGGCCAGCAGCTCGATCGCGGACGCGGTGGCGCAGCAGGGCGAGGCCATCGCCACCATGGCGCGTCTGCTCAATGCGCTGCTCGACATCGGCAGGCTCGAGGCGGGCGCGATCCGGCCGGAGCCGGCGCAATTCGCCGTGGCCGAGATGTTCGAGGAGCTGCGGCGCACGTTCGCCGCCAGCGCCGTGGCCAAGGGCCTGCGCCTCGAGGTCGAGGCCGCGGACGAGTGCGCATACAGCGACCCGTCGCTCGTGGCGCAGGTTCTGCGCAATCTCGTATCGAACGCGGTCAAGTACACGCAGCGCGGCCGCGTATCGCTGCGCTGCGTGGCATCCGGGGACGCGCGGCTGCGCCTCGAGGTCGCCGATACCGGCATCGGCATTCCGGCGGCGCAGATCCAACATATTTACGACGAGTTCTACCAGATCGACGTGCCGACGAGCCGCTCGCGGGAAGGCTATGGCCTCGGGCTGAGCATCGTGCAGCGCATCGTGAGACTGCTCGACCTGAGCCTCGAGGTCCGCTCGGAGCTCGGCCAGGGATCGGTGTTCGCCCTGTGGGTGCCCACGGGCAACGGGCGCGCGGCGCCGCCTCATCCGCAGACGGGAGAGCTGCGCGCCGCGCAGCCGGCGGCCCCGGCGCGCGTTCTGCTCGTCGAGGACGACAAGAGCGTCCGTGACGCGACCCGGTTGTTGCTCAGCGTGGAGGGTTATTCCGTCACGGCCGTCGCCACCGTCGACGAGGCGAAGCGGCACGTGGCCGAGCACGGCGTCGACCTGCTGGTGACCGACTATCACCTCGCGGGCGGCGAGACGGGCACGACCGTCATCTCCTCGTTGCGTCAGAGTCTCGGCGCCGGTCTCAAGGCGATCCTCATCACCGGCGACACCTCGAAGGCGGTGCGGGAGCTGCCCTGCGATCGCGGCATGCGGATCGCCAGCAAGCCGGTGCGCGCCGACGAGCTCCTGACACTCATGCGGGCGTTGCTCGCTCAGTGAGGCGCGGCCCGTCCGACGGACGGCGATTGCAGCTCGAGGCACATGTCCATGATCCCGCGCTCGGCGAGCTGCGCCGTGAATCCCAGCTTCGCGCCCAGCCCGAGCATGCAGGCATTGCCGCTGAGGACGCTGCTCTTCATGCGCACCGTGCCGCGGTCACGGCAGTAGTTGATGAGCTTCGCGAGCAGCAGCCGGCCGAGACCGCGCCGCTTCACGTCCGAGCGCACGAGAACCGCGAATTCCGCCTCGACGTTGTCCGGGTCGGTGGACACCCGTGCGACCCCGAGCGTCTCGGTGGCGCCCCGCTGATCGGTCTCCTCCGCGATGAAGGCCATCTCCCGGTCGTAGTCGATCTGCGTCAGGCGCGCGATCTCGGCCTCCGGCAGCTCGCGAAACGTCGAGAGAAACCTCGCGTGCAGGTCCTCGGGCGAGCATCGGGCGAGGAAGCGCTTGTGCTGCGCGAAATCCTCCGGCCGGATCGGGCGCAGCCGCAGCGCGCGGGCATCCAACCGCACCGTCTCCTCGAGCTCCATCGGATACGGGCGGATCGCGAACCGCTCGCTGCCGTGAAGGGCGGTGGGCTCCAGCCGGATCCGCGCGTCCAGGGCAACCACTCCGTCAGGACCGGCGAGCAGCGGGTTGACATCGAGCTCGACGATCTCCGGGACATCGGCCGCGAGCTGCGACAGGCTGACCAGAGCCCGCTCGAGCGCCCCGGTATCGGCCGGCGGATGATCACGGTACCCGAGCAGCAGCCTGTGGACACGCGTTCTCGCGAGCAGCTCACGGGCGAGGCGCGCATTGAGCGGCGGCAGCGCCAGCGCCCGGTCCGCGATCAGCTCGACGGCGGTGCCACCCTGGCCGAAGACGATCGCCGGACCGAACGTCTTGTCCACGGCGATGCCCGCGAGCAGCTCGTGGGCGCCCCCGCGGCGGACCATCTTCTGCACGGTGAAGCCTTCGATCCGCGCCGCGGGCGAGCCCGCGCGGCATCGCTGCAGCATCGTGGCGGCCGCGTGCTCGAGCTCCCCGCCGGAATCGATGTTGAGAGCGACGCCGCCGACGTCGGACTTGTGAGAGATGTCGGGTGAGAGGATCTTGAGCGCCACCGGATAGCCGATCTCCCGCGCCGCGGCGCCGAGTCCCTCCTCGTCGCGCACGATGCGCGTCTCGACGACAGGAATGCCATAGGCGGCGAGGATCGCCTTCGATTCCGGCTCGGTCAGCGTCTGACGCTTCTCGGCGAGGGCCCGGGCGACGATGGCGCGCGCCACCTGGATGTCGGGTCGGCCCGGCTCCGGAGTGACCGCGGGCGCCTCGAGAAGCAGCGCCTGCGACTGGTGATACCGCACCACGTGCTGGAAGGCCCCAACCGCCTCCTCCGGTGTTGGATAGGACGGCAGCGCCGATGCCTCCGGGAAGCCGTTGGTGCCCGCCCCCAGCCAGCAGGCGAGCGCGGGACGGGGACCGCCCGCGAGCTTCGGCGCGCATGCGGCGGCGATCTCCGCGACCGAGGCGACCGCCGTCGGCGCGTGCATGAGGAGCAGGGCGTCGACGCCGGGATCCTCCAGAACCACATCGAGCGCCGCGAGATAGCGCTCCGCGCGCGCATCGCCGCCGATGTCGAGAGGATTTGCCCGGCCCGGCGCGCCGGGCACGACCTGATCGAGCCGGCGCATCGACGCCGCGGAGAGCTCGGCCAGCTCACCGCCGCGGCGGATCAGCGCGTCGGTGGCGAGCACCGCGGGGCCGCCGCCGTTGGTGACGATGGCGAGCCGAGGCCCCGCGTAGCGGCGCCAGCGCGACAGTATCTCAGCGGCGTCGAAGAGCTCTCGCAGCGTATCGACTCGCAGAATGCCGGCACGGCGGAACGCGGCATCGTACACGGCGTCGGATCCGGCAAGCGCGCCGCTGTGCGACTGTGCGGCGCGCGCGGAGGCCGGTGTCCGGCCGGACTTGACCACGATGATCGGCTTCGCCCGCGCGGTGGCGCGCGCCGCCGACATGAACTTACGCGCCGATGAGATCGACTCGACATAGAGCAGGATCGCGCGCGTGCCCGGGTCGCGTCCGAGATAGTCGAGGAGATCGCCGAAGTCGACATCCGCGGCGTTGCCGAGCGAGATGAAATGCGAGAACCCCACCTGCCGCCCGCGGGCCCAGTCGAGCAGCGCGGTGGTGAGCGCTCCGGACTGCGCCACGAAGGCGAGGGTCCCGGAGCTCGCGCCGACGTGGGCGAAGCTCGCATCCAGGCCGATCCGCGGCACCAGCACACCGATGCAGTTCGGCCCGAGGATCCGCAGTTGGAAGGGTTTCGCGGCCCGGAGCATCGCCCCGGCGAGGGTACCGCCGCCTGGCGCCGCCTGCTCGAGCCCGGAGCTGATCACGATCGCGGCGCGTGTTCCACGCGCGCCGAGCGCGGCGGTGATGCCCGGAACCGTGGGCGCCGGCGTGCAGATCACCGCGAGCTCGGGTGCGGACGGCAGGCTCTCGACCGTGGGAAATGCCTGGCGTCCCGCAACGGCGGCATGTCGGGGATTGACGGGCCGGATGGTGCCGCCGAAGCCGCCCCGAAGCAGGTTTCGCATCACCGTGGCCCCGATGCTGTGGGGACGATCGGATGCGCCGATGAGGGCCACCGACCGCGGGTCGAAGAGATGCTCGAGATTGCGGCTGCTCATGCCCGGTTCACGCGACACATATCCATTGAGGCCGTAGTGGTGGCAACGCCCATGCGGGTCACCCCCGGCTTCCGGCAGCGTAAGCAGGCAGGTCGGGCGCCGCCATGCGTACTTGTCTCCATGCACCGCCCGGATCACTCCCGCCGTGGAGCCCGCGCATACGTGTAGGTACGAATGGCGCGCCGCCGCGGCGGCGGCGAGGATGGCTTCCGAGACTCGAATCTCCCGGAGACGTCGTTCATGGCAACCATCCGCCGCATTCTGGTCGCGGTCAAAGACCCCTGGGCGCGCTCGCTTCCCGCAGTGGACAAGGCGGCGCAGCTCGCCCGCGCGCTCGGTGGGCGGCTGCAGCTCTTCCATGCCCTGTCGGACCCCCTCTACATCGATGCGGCCGAGGCCGCGGGAGTGACACTGGAGACACTCGAGCGCAGCGCACTAGGGCGCGCCGCGAAGCGGCTCGAGCTGTTGGAGCAGCGCCTGCGCAAGTCGGGCATCCGGACGGAGTCGGTGGCGCAATGGGACTTCCCGCCGCATGAGGCGGTGATCCGCGCGGCGAGCCGCTTCCGCGCCGATCTCATCGTCGCCGAGCGCCATGGCACCGCGCATCACCTCTCCTGGCTGCTGCGCTTCACGGATTTCGAGCTGCTGCGGCTCGCTCCCGTGCCGCTGCTCCTCGTCAAGACCCGCGGCGCATACGATCGCCCGGCCATCCTCGCGGCCGTCGATCCGAGCCATGCCTTTTCCAAGCCCCTCAGGCTCGACCGCGAGATCCTGGGCTGCGCCGCGCAAGTGACGACGGCTCTCAAGGGCTCGCTGCATGCCGTCTACGCGTTCAACCCGATGCCCTTCGGCGCCGCGGAGCCCGGGATGCCGCTCGCCGGGACCGTGAACGCGATTGCGATGGAGTCGGAAGCGCGCGCCAGAAAGGATCTGACGCGCGTGTTGAACGGCGCCTCGATACCGGAGGCGCGGCGTCATCTCGTGCCGCGCCATCCCATCGATGCAATCAAAGGCGCGGCGGAGCACACCGGCTGCGACATCGTGGTCATGGGCGCGATCTCGCGCTCGGGCCTGAAGCGGCTGGCGATCGGGAACACCGCCGAGCGGGTGCTCGATGAGCTGCCCTGCGACCTGCTGGTGGTGAAGCCCAGGCGCTTCGCGAGCCGGGTCCCGCGCGCGCGCCGCGGACCGCAGCTCGTCACGCTGCCCATCATTCAGCCGGGGATGTAATCGGCGCGCGTGGTCCGGCCGCCGCACCGCTCCGGACCCGCGTCAGCGCCGCCTGGAAGGCGGCCTGGTCCGCGGCAGCGCCACCTCTTCCGGGCGCCAGGGTCTGCCCTGGCGCTGCTCGATATAGGCGCGGATCAGCCGGCGCACGACCTGCGAGGGCGTCGCATCCTCCTCGGCGCAGAGCCGCTCGAAGACGGTCTTCTTGCGGGGATCGATCAGGATGGTCAGGCGGGCGGTGCGCTCTTCGAGTGCCACGAGGGGGATCACCAGCGTGAGGGAGTGTCCGGGTCTCTTCACATTGAAGTGAAATCAAATGATAATACGATGCGCATCAAAGGTGAACACCGCCGGCGGCTCGACCGGGCCGCCGGAGAGTGACGCCCCAGCACTCTGCACGTGACCGCAACCTTCTCGTCCACCCTCGCCGATCCCCTTGCCGGCTGCCTCGTGCTGATGGCGGCGTGGCTGACCGTCGGTCTGGCTGGCCTCGCCTCGCCGCGCAGCGTGCGCTACGCGGGGCGCGTGCTCTTCGCGGTCGGCGCGCTGGTGGGGCTTGCGCTGGCGGCGGTCGCCGCCTGCAGCCTCGTGAGCGGTGTCACCGAGACCCGGGTCCTGCCGATCGGCCTGCCCGATCTGCCGTTCCATCTGCGGCTCGACGCGCTCTCCGGCGTGTTCCTCCTGCTGCTCGGCGCCACCGCCGCGGGCGTGTCGCTCTTCTCGGCCGGCTACTTCCGCGAGAGCGACGGGATGGCGCCGGGTCTGCTATGCCTGCAGTATCACGTGTTCCTCGCGAGCATGGGCCTGGTGCTGCTCGCCGACGACGCCTACGCCTTCATGGTCGGCTGGGAGCTCATGGCGCTCTCCTCTTATTTCCTGGTCACCACCCAGCACCGGATTGCCGAGATCCGAAGCGCGGGATTTCTGTACCTCCTGATGGCGCACGTGGGCGCGCTCTCCATCCTGGTGGCTTTCGGGATCCTGCAGGGCGGCAGCTGGCATTTCACGTTCGATGCCATGCGCGCCGCGCATCTTTCGCCCGGCTGGGCGGCCGCCGCCTTCCTGCTGGCGATGGCCGGCTTCGGCGCCAAGGCGGGACTGGTGCCGCTGCATGTCTGGCTGCCGGAGGCGCATCCCGCGGCGCCCTCGCCGGTCTCGGCGCTTCTCTCCGGCGTGATGCTGAAGACCGCCCTGTACGGCGTATTGCGCGTGACCTTCGATCTGCTCCCCCATCCGGCCTGGTGGTGGGGCCTCGTGCCGCTCGCCGCGGGCCTGCTGACGGCGCTCTACGGAGTGGTGTTCGCCGCGGTGCAGACGGACATGAAGCGCCTCCTCGCCTATTCCTCCATCGAGAACGTGGGCCTGCTCTTCACCGGCCTGGGTCTCGCGGTGGTGTTCCTCGGCGTCGGGATGCCGGCGCTGGCGGCGCTCGCCCTGCTCGCGACGCTCTATCACTCGCTCAACCCTGCGGCCATCAAGAGCCTGCTCTTCCTCGGCACGGGCTCGGTGCTGCATGCGACCGGGCAGCGCAACCTCGGCCGCCTCGGCGGCCTCATCCACCGCATGCCATGGGTCGCCGCGCTGACGCTGGTCGGTGCGCTCGCCCTCGCGGGGCTGCCGCCGCTCAACGGCTTCGTGTCCGAGTGGCTGCTGCTGCAGGCGTTTCTCTTCGCGGATCAGATTCCGCGCGCATTCGTGAATCTCCTGATCCCGCTCGGCGCCGCGGTCGTCGCGCTCTGCGCCGCGCTCGCCGGCTACGTGATGGTGAAGTTCTACGGCGTCATCTTCCTCGGCCAGCCGCGCGAGAGCTCGCTCGCGCAGGCGCACGACTGCGGCCGGCTGGAGCGGCTGGGCCTGGGTTGGCTCGCGCTGGTGTGCGTCGCGCTCGGCCTCGCGCCCGTCCAGATCATCGCGGCCCTGGCGCCGGTCACC
>DASZYK010000111.1:0-5003 GCA_035545455.1 Steroidobacteraceae bacterium | reverse complement strand
AAATGCGGCTGCCACGACCGCGGCAAACGCGGGATTCGGCATGAATGCCGGCTCCGGCCGCACGGTGAGCCGCGCGACCGCCGACCAGACCTGCGGGGGCGGGTGGAAAGCCCCGGGACCGACATCGAACAGGCGCTCCACCTCTATCCACGGCGCAAGCATCACGGTGAGGCGCCCGTACGCGGAATCGCCCGGCCGTGCCGCCATGCGGGCGATCACCTCGCGCTGCAGCATCACGTGCAGATCCCGGATGTCCCGGACGCTCTCGAGGAGATGAAACAGCAGCGGCGTGGAGATGTTGTACGGAAGATTGCCCACCACCCGCAGCGGCTGGCCGCGCTGCCTGGCGAGCTCGGCGAAGTCGATCCGGAGCGCATCCGCAGCGTGCAGGCGCAAGCGCGGGTCGCCGCCCAGCTCATCGCGCAGCAGGGCGGCAAGGTCGCGGTCGATCTCGATCGCATCGAGCGAGCCGCAGCCCGATTCGAGCAGGCGGCGGGTGAGCGCTCCCCGGCCCGGCCCGATCTCCACCAGGGCCTCGCCGGCACTAGGCGCGATCGCGGCGGCAATTCGCTCGATCACGCCGGGATCGTGCAGGAAATGCTGACCGAACCGCTTCCTCGGTCTGCCCTGCTGAGTCCGGTGCCGCATTACGCGGCCCGGGCCGCGAGCCGTATCGCAAGATCGAGCGCCGCGGCCATGCTCCCCAGCTCCGCGCGGCCGGAACCCGCGAGGTCGAGCGCCGTACCGTGGTCAACGGACGTCCGCAGCATCGGCAGGCCAAGCGTCACGTTCACGGCAGCGTCGAAGCCGGCATGCTTGATCACCGGCAAGCCCTGATCGTGGTACATGGCGAGCACCACGTCGAAGCCCGCGACGATGCGCGGCACGAAGACCGTGTCCGCGGGCAATGGGCCGGAGACCCGCAGGCCGCGCTCGCGCATGCGGGCGATCGCCGGGGCGATTATCCGGATCTCCTCGTCGCCGAGATGGCCGCTTTCCCCGGCGTGAGGGTTCAGGCCGCAGACGGCGATCCGCGGCCGATCGATGCGCCACCATCGGGCCAGATCCCGGTCGAGGATTTCCAGCACCTCGCAAAGCAACTCTTCGGTGATCGCGCCGCTCACCTGCGCGAGCGGCAGGTGCGTCGTCGCGAGCGCGACGCGCAGTGAAGGTGTGGCCAACATCATCACGGGCCGCGGCGCCCGCGTGCGCTCGGCGAGGAACTCGGTGTGGCCAGTGAAGCGAATGCCGGCGTCGTTGATCACGCCCTTGTGAACCGGCGCCGTGACGATCGCGGCGAACTCGCCGCTCAGAGCGCCGTCGCAGGCGCGCTCCAGCAGCTGCACCACGCAGGGGCCGTTGCGAGCGTCGAGCCGGCCTGCGAGGGCGTGCGCACGCAGCGGATGGTGCTCCACGGTCAGGGTGCCGGGAACGTGCCGGTGTGATGCCCGCTCGTAGGGCCGGAGCTCGACCTTTTGCCCGAGCACGCGCGCGCGCTCGGCCAGCATGTCGCGATCGCCCAGACAGACGAGATCGCAGTCGAGCTCGCGCGCCGCGAGACCCAGGCAGATGTCCGGCCCGATGCCCGCGGGCTCCCCGGAGGTGAGCGCGATGCGCGGCAACACGGTCGGGCGCGGGACCGGTCAGCCGGTCATGACTTTCACGTAGGCGTCATCGCGCAGATGCTGCAGCCACAACTCCGTGTCCTCGTCGGCCTTGCTCGCGCGGATCGCCTCCATCGCGTTCAATCGCTTGACCTCCTGCGTCTCGTCGTGCTGGCGGCGGCCCAGCAGCTGTGCGATGTGCCACCCGTACCTGGTCTGGAAGGGCTGGCTGATCTCGCCCACCTTCAGTTTGGCGACCGCCGCGGAGAACTGCGGATCGAACATGCCCGGGCTCTGCCAGCCGAGATCGCCGCCCTCGGACGCGGAGCCCGGGTCCTGCGAGGCCGCGGACGCCGCGACCGCGAAGCTCTCGCCTTTCAGGATCCGCTGCCGGATCTGCTCCAATCGCTGCCTCACCGTCGCATCGTCCTGCAGCGCGTTGGTCTTGAGCAGGATGTGGCGCACGTGCACCTGCTCGACGATCTGCTTCTGCTCCTGACTGCGGACCTGGTTGAGCTTCACGATGTGAAAGCCGGTGGGTGTGCGCAGCGGCGCGCCGACCTGGCCGGGCTTGAGGCTCAGGATGAGGCTGGTGAGGAACGTCGGCAGCTCCGAGCCCTGGCGCCAGCCGAGCGAGCCGCCCTCCAGGGCATCCTCGCTGTTGGAATAGGCGACGGCGAGCTTGCCGAAATCCTCGCCTTTGCCGGCCCGCTGGTAGACGTCGTCGGCGCGCTGCTTGGCCTGGGCGATCTGCGCCGGAGTTGCGTTCGGCGGCACCGCGATCAGGATGTGCGAGACGTTGTATTCCTCGCCCGCCGAGGGCTGCTTGGTCTGCTTCGCGAGAAACTGATCGATCTCGCGCGGCGTGACGACGATGCGCTGCAGCACGTCGCGCTGCCTCAGCAGGCCGATCGTGAGCTGCTGCCGCATCTCCTCGCGGTAGCCCGCATAATCGATTCCCTGCTGCCCGAGGACCGTCGGCAGGTCGGAGAAGGCGATGTTGTTGCGCTTGGCCACGTCCTGGAGCGCGGCGTTCAGCTGGTCGTCGGAGATCGTGATGCCGTCATGTTTCGCCTGCTGCAGCTCGAGACGCTGCAGGATCAGGCGGTCCAGCACCTGCTTGCGCAGCACGCTCTGCGGCGGCAGGGCCATGTTCTGCGCCTGCAGGCGCGCGGCGACTTCCTTGATCTGGTCGTCGACCTCGCTCTCGAGCACCACCCCGTCGTTGACGACCGCGGCGATGCGATCGAGCAGGGTCCCCTGGGTGGACAGGTCCCGGGTCTGTGCCAGCGCGACGCCCTGGAAGGCCAGAGCGCCCAGAATCAGTACCAATAGCCGCCGCATGCGCTCGTGATCCTCGGTGGAGCGGCCCTCAGGGGGCCGGGAATGCCTGGGAATTCGCTTCCGTCGGAGTGTAGCCGGGAATCGCCTCGGCGAGAGAGGCATCCGACGCCGATCCGACACTGGCGAGGCCCGTGAGTTCCAGCTGCAGCCAGATGCCGGTGTCCTGGGGGCCCGTGCGGGCGGTGCTGGTCGTGGGACGCGCGCCGACGTACCTTCGGGCGCCGAGCCGCAGGCTCCAGCAGCACGAGCGGTACTCGAACCCGGCGAACCGCTCCAGCGCCACATGATCGGAGAGGGAGTACACCCCGCGCGCGAAGACGCTCCAGGAGCGCCCGATCGGCCAGGCGGCGGAAGCCTCGACCTGCTCCACATTGCAGCTCGGGGTCACCGGGGTGCCGCAGGTGGTCGTCTGGACCGGCTGCCCGCTCACGAGCGCGGCTTCCTGGTAGACCCCGCGCTCGAACCGGTAGCCCACGTTGACGACCCGATCGGGCGCGGGGCGGTACTGCACCTCGACCAGTGCGCGCTGCGTCCGGGAAGACTGGGGGTTCCACTGCAGCGCGGCATCGGCGCTCCAGTGCTGGAAGGCCGTGAGTGCGAGCTGGGCAACCAGATCCGAGCGCCTGTCCGTGCGGGGCAGCTCGCCCGGCAGGGTGACCCGCGGGGTGGAGAAGTAGATTGCCTGCCCGAAAGTGGCCGTCAGGTACTGCCGGCCGTCCAGGGCGTTGAGAAGCCGCGTCGTCACGCCCGCGCTCAACTGATTCGCATCGCCCACGCGATCGGCACCGACATAACGGTTCGCGCGGAAGAGCTCCACCGGGTCGAGGTCGGGGACGGCGGTGTCGAAGACGGGCAGCTCCCTCTGGTTGCGGTAGGGGACGTAGAGGTACATCAGGCGCGGCTCGAGGGTGATGGTGCGCTGGTCACGCGAGCCGGCCGGGCGCTCGAGCTGCAGTCCGGTGTCCAGGCTGGCGATGGGCAGGGTCCTCGAGGGCGAGCCCGGCTGTCCGGGCGCAGTGTTGGACAGCTCGTACTGTGTCGCCCGCCAGGCCACGGAGGGGCGGACGAAGTAGCCGGGCCCGACGATGTTGAGAGAGGTTCGGGGATAGAGATCGAGCCGCCACCCGGTCACGCCGGTCGAGCGCCGGAAGTCGACGACCTCCGAGGCGAAGCCGTAACGCAGGAGCTCCCCCGGCCCCCAGCCGTAGTCGGCGCTCACGGTCAGGTCGGGCACGCGCGCGTAGGGGCGCTGGTCCAGCAGCAGCGTGCTGTCGATCGTCTGGAATTGCTGCGCCATGCCTTCGACGTTCCAGTGCACGTCGCGATAGGAAAGCACGGCGCGCCGGTCGAGGAATGGCGTGCTGGTACCCTCCGGTCCGCTGGAGAAATCCTCGAAATATTGGGTGTCGCTGACATTCTCACCCGCGAGCGTCAGCCGGAAGTTGCCCGGCAGCTCGGTGACGTTCAGCAGCCGGATGCGGCTGCGGCTCGCGTGATAGGCGGCATCGTTCGGCAGGTAGTCCCAGTCGAGCTCACCATGCTGCCGCCGGGTGAGATAGCGGAAGTCGCCGCCGACGTCGGGTCCGCGCCGGGTGTATTCCGTCGGCTGAAACGTGAAGTCGGCGTTGGGAGCGATATTCCAGTACCACGGTACGGAAATCTGCGCCCCCCCGCGCGAGGTGTTGCCGATCGTCGGAAAGAGAAAGCCGCTCTTGCGCTGGTTGCCCAACGGAAACGACACCCAGGGAAGGTAGAGAATCGGCACGCCCTTGAAGTCGATGCGCGCGTTGCGTCCGGTGCCGACCCGCTCGCGGGTATCGAGGGTGATCCGGGTCGCGCGCAGGATCCAGGACTGGTCATTCACCGGGCAGGTCGTGAAGGTGACGCGCTCCAGGCTGATGAGGCCCTGCGGGGTGAGCTGCATTTCCCGGGCGGCGCCGCGCGCGGAACGGTGCACCAGGTTGAAGCGTGCCGACTCGAATCGCGCCCCCGCAGTCGGGGAGTAGCTGCCGCCCGTGCCCGTGACGTGCACGAGCGGGTCCGTATAGTCGATGC
>DASZYK010000110.1:0-4122 GCA_035545455.1 Steroidobacteraceae bacterium | reverse complement strand
CGTTCATCCTGACCGGCGTCAGGCCGCGCGCGAATCGCACGCTGATGCGGGCCCAGTCCGCGCGGGAGGCATGGCAGGCGATCTCCCACGGACACCAGCGGCCGATGACCGTGAAGACCAGCCGCCCGCCAGACTTCACGAGCCGCGCGCACTCGCGCGAGACCGGCGCCAGATCCGGCAGACAGTTGAGCGGACCCAGGTTGGAGTAGACGCCGTCGAAGATCGAGCTCCCCTCGATGAGCTCGAGCTCGTGCCCGCCGACTGCGGCGGTGCGCACCCTGTCGCTGACGCGCGCAGCCGCCGCGCGCCCCTGGGTTCTCTCGACCATGCGGGGCGACCAGTCGACGGCAACGATCCTGTGGCCGCGCTCGGCCATGCGCACGGCATCGAGTCCCGTGCCGCAACCGAGGTCCAGCAGGTGACTTTCACTCGGGAAGCTCGCATCGAGCCAGCGCCACATCTCCCGGCGCATGTCCTGGATCAAGGCATTGTTGCCCCTGGGTCCGTCGTAGTCGGCTGCGACACTGTCGAAGGCGGCGCGCGTGTCGTCCAAGGCGTTCATGCAGTATTGCGGCGTGTTCATGGCGTCACCGCACGTCAATGAGCGCGCGAGAGCGCCGCGTGAATCGGCTGAAGAGTTTCCGTCCGGGTCGGACGGGAAGACAGCCATTGCAGGATGCGTCGAGTCTGCGATTGCCCGTGCCAACGCGGCTCGGCGGACCAGGGGCCCGTTCTCGAGGCGATGCGCATCTGCTCGCGCTGCTCCTTCGTGGGAACTATCCTCGAGCCGAGATATCGCACCGCCTGCGCCGCGGAGCGGGCCCAGATGATGCCCGGCACGGGATCGATGTAGAGGTGCGAGTAGGAGAAGTCGGCGAGCTTGCGCCGCCCTGCCACTTGCCGCAGGACCCAGGGACAGTCGCGCGCGAGCCGGGCCAGCGCCTCGCGGGGAACCGCATCCGGGAAGTAGCGCGCCGTCATCATGAGCGGTGGCGCGGCCCACCAGAGGCGTCGGCTCGGGCCGTGCAGGCGCAGCAGGTCCTCCCAATCCGCGGCGCTCATACGGCGCGCCAGCCGTGTGATGTCGCAGAGCTGGATCAGCCTCAGGCCTCGATGTGTCATGCTGCCCGCCGCATGCACCAACACGTGCGCCATCAACGCGGCAGCGCGAGGATATGCGTTGAGGCCCGGTTGGGCATGCGGCGGGAAGACGAGGTCGGTCAGGTCCGTCGGGGCGAGCGGCAGGCGCTCACGGATCCTGTGGTGCAGATCGATCTTGATGGGGTTGTCGGCGTGCTCGCCGAGGACGGCGCGCCGCTCCGCGCCCGGCGGATCGAAGCCCTGGTGCTTCCAGGTGGTGCCGGCGTCCCGATAGCTCAGGGCCAGGAGGACTGCCACGGCGCTATCGGTATCAGCCGGCCGCACGAGCAGATCGAGGTCGGCCATCGGCCGCTCGCCCGCGGCATAGACGCCTGCCAGCTGCAGCGCCGCCCCTTTCAGCGCGACAACGGCGATACCCGCGCTGCTCGAGCGCTCGCCGATCGTCTCCAGCAACTCCCCGATACGTTGCTGCCGCAGCAGGGTATGCCGGCGCTGCTCGGCGAGGAAGCGGGTCCACTGCGGTGGTCCTTGCCAGCGAAGCACTCCCGCGAGCAGCGGCGAGATGCCGTGGATGGCGGCCACCGCGGGCGCCAGCCGCCATTCGAGCTCGCTCCACGCGGGGGGCGCGGCAGCGGGAGCGCCGAGCTCGCTGGCGAGGGACTCGGTGATGCGATGCAATGCCGGCTGCACTGCGGTCAGAGGCGGCATGCGGTTGGAATCGCTGGACATGACGTGTCCTCATGGGGAGCAGACTGCCGGTGACGGAGCGGACGCGCCGGTCCGGGACGCCGTGTTGAGAAAGCTCTCGTGGCCGGCGAGCAGGCAGTCCCAGCGCCGCCGCAGCGAGCGCGCCTCGCTGTCCCGGGACGGGCCAGCCAGGCTGCCGTCCCGGGAGATCCGTACCTGCTCGTGCAGCAGGTCGCGCACTTCGCGGTAGAAGGGAGTCGTATAAGTGCCGGGGAACAGCATGGCGAGGTCCCCGCTCGCGCGCCAATGCGTCCTCTCCCCGAGCTGCGCGCGCACGAGCTCGTGGAATTTCGTGCCCGGCAGGGGATAGGCGACACTGACGCCGACATCATCGGGACGCTCCGACTCGATGAGCTCGCGTGTCGCGAGAATGTCGGACAGCTCCTCGCCCAGGTAGCCCAGCTGGATGAAGAATCCCACGCGGATGCCCGCGGCGCCGAGCCGGGCGCGCGCGGTGCGGATCTCCGCCACGCGGGTGCCCTTGTTCATGGCATCGAGCACGCGCTGGCTGCCGCTTTCCGCGCCGAGCCACGCCTCCCGGCAGCCGGCCTCGCGCAGCGCGGCCGCCATGCGCTCGCTGATGAGGTCGGCACGGGTCTGGATGGTGAACGGAACGGATCCGCCGCTGGCCCGCAGCGCGCCCGCGAGCTCGCTCACCCAGTCGACGCGGAAGCCGAAGATGTCATCCGCGAACCAGATGTGATCGGGCGCGAGCTCGCGCTTGATGCGGGTCATTTCCGCGGCGATCTCGGCCGCCGGGCGTTGCAGGTACCGATTGCCCCAGATCGGCTTCGCGCACCAGGCGCAGCGGAAGGAGCATCCGCGGGAGGCCGCCATGTTGAGACTGAAGTAGCCGTGAGCGCGGCGCCAGACGGCGCGATAGCGCTCGACATCGACGAGGTCCCAGGCCGGCGGCGGCAACTCGCCGCGTGCCGGCGGTATCCGGATCGGTGCGCGGCGCCTGCAGCTCCCCTCAGCGGCGGCCGCGATGACGCCGGGGACTCCCTCGATGAGATCCACGGCCGCGAGGCGCGGGCTGCCATCGAGGCGTGCGAGCAGGGTCTCGAGCGCTTCGATGCCTTCCCCGGCGAGAGCCGCGTCGGCTCCGGCTGCCAGGTAGGGTTGCGGCTCATCGGTGGCGTCTGAGCCGGCCACGATCACGCGCGCATCGTGTCGCCGTGCCGCGCTGATCATGCGGCAGGCGGCGGCTCGCATCCGCTCGAGGCACATCTTGGTCAGGAAGTTGTAATTGTCTTCGTAGAGCAGCACGAGCTGTGGCTGCAGCGCGTGAAGCTGCCGCTCATATTCCGCGATGCCATCGGCCAGCATCGCGTCGAAGAAATCCACCCGGTGTCCGAGGGCGCGAAGCCGCGCGGCGATCTGCAGGGTCGCGAGCGGCGGATAGGGCTTTGCGCGCTGCCATTGCTTGCGGTCGAGGCGCAGGAAATAGGAATGGCCCAGGAGTATCGACAGCATGTTGCGCGTGTGTGCTCCCCGGCCGGCCGCGGGTTCATCTTGAACCGGCGTCCGCGGTCGCGGGTACCCATGCAGATCGCAACGGGGTGAGACCATGATGAAGAGTGGCAAGTATTTCCCGGGCCTGCTCGCGCTGCTGCTTCTGCTCGCCGGGGGGCACGCCTCCGCGGAGCCGTATCTGGCCATGCGGATGGGCTTGAAGTGCTCGTCCTGCCACGTCAATCCGACGGGCGGCGGGCTGCGCACCGACTTCGGCGACGTGTTCGCGCAGACGGTCTTGCCGGCGCACCCCATCCACGGGAACTGGGGACTCTGGACCGGAGAGGTCGCCAAGGTGCTGCGGGTGGGGGGGGATCTGCGCTATGACGCCAACTTCACGCAGACGCCGCACGCGAAGACCGCCAGCCAGCTCGAGGTGCAACAGGGGCGCGTGTACGCGGAGGCGGAAGTCATACCCAACCGACTCATTCTCTACGTCGATGAGCAGGTGGCGCCGGGCACCGCGGTCAATCACGAGGCCTACGGCATCTTCTGGTCGGCGAATCACGACTGGTACCTCAAGGCGGGGCAGATGTATCTGCCGTTCGGCTTCAGGTTCGAGGATCAGACCGCCTTCGTGTACGACGTCAGCAGCATCACCATGTACGCGCCGGACTATGGCCTGGAGTTCGGCTGGCTGCGGGGCCACTGGGACACCCAGCTCACGGTGAGCGACGGCACCGCGGCGGGCGCTCTGCCCTCGACCCGTGGCAAGGAGTACGGCCTGCAGGTCAGCTACGTGCAGTCACGGTGGCGGGG
>DASZYK010000109.1:0-5133 GCA_035545455.1 Steroidobacteraceae bacterium | reverse complement strand
ACCGCCGCTCGAATTTGGCGTTCGCCCGGCGCAGCGCCTCCTCGGGGCTCACCTCGAGGTGCAGGGCCCAGTTGGCCACCGCGAAAAGCAGGTCCCCCACCTCCTCCGCGAGCTTCTCGTCCTTGTCCTGCGGAGCATCGGCAGCCAGCACCTCCTCGATCTCGCGCACTTCTTCCAGCACCTTGTCGCGGACCTGGGAGGCGCTCTCCCAGTCGAAGCCGACCCGGGCCGCCCGGCGTCCGAGCTTCGCCGCGCGCGTCAACGCCGGCAACGAGAGCGGCACATCCGCGAGAGCACTGCGGTCGGCGGCCGCGCCCTCCGCGGCAGCCCGGGCACGCTCGCGCGCCTTCTGCTCCTCCCAGACCCGGGAGAGCTGGCCGAGATCGACGTCGGCTCCGTCATCCCCGAACACGTGCGGGTGCCGCCGGATGAGCTTCTCCCGGATTGCGCGGGCGACGGCGGCGAAGTCGAACCACCCCTGCTCCTCCGCCATGCGGGAATGGAACACCACCTGGAAGAGAAGATCGCCGAGCTCATCGCGAAGCTTCCCGGGCTCACCGCGCTCCACCGCGTCGGCAACCTCGTAGGCCTCCTCGATGGTGTAGGGCGCGATGGTCCGGAATGTCTGCTCGCGGTCCCAGGGGCAGCCGCGCTGCGGATCGCGCAGCCGAGCCATCAACTCCAGGAGCGCCGCCATCGCCTCCCCGGGCCCGGCGCCGACGCTCACACCTCACCCTCCGTGCAGAGCCGGTAGAGCGTCACGAGCATGCCGGCCGTCGCGCCCCAGATGTTGCGCTTGCCGTAGGGGATGTCCAGCATCTCGGCCTCCGCTTCCGTGGAGCGGAAGCGATGCAGCCGCGGCCGGTGATTGCGCGGATCGAACACGAAGTCGAGCGGCACCTCGAAGGTGTCCTGCACCTCCTGGGCATCGAGGAAGAGCTCGAAGCCCGGGCGCACCATCCCGACGACCGGCGTCACGCGAAAGCCGCTGATCACCACGTGATCGGGCAGGAAGCCGGCCACGGAGACGCAACTCTGCTCCAGGCCGATCTCCTCCCGAGCTTCGCGCAGCGCCGCGGCCGCGGGACTCTCGTCGTGCGTCTCGATCCGGCCGCCGGGGAAGCTGATCTGGCCGGCGTGGTGGCGAAGCTGCGTCGCGCGCTGTGTCAGGAGCACTGTTGGAGCGCCGGGATGCTCCACGATGGGGACCAGCACCGCCGCGGGGATGGGCTCGGCCGGGAAGAAACGCCGGAACGCGCGGCTCTGCTCGGCGGTGAGACCGGGAACGAGCCAGTCGTCCGCAGAGTGGCGCGGCCGGCTGCCCGCGAGCCGCTCGCGGATCCGCGCCGGCCAGTCCACGGGCGGATCGCCGGTGGCCGCCGGCGCGACGGGATCGACCCTGCCGTCCGCCTCAGCCACCGCCGCCCGCGCCGCCCTTGATGCCGCCCCGGGTGAGATCGGCCGGGTCGAGGAGCCGCGCGAGCTCCTCGCGCGGCAGATCGGTCATCTTCTCGGCGACCTCGCGCAAGGGCTTGCCTTCGGCGTAGGCCTTCTTCGCGATGGCCGCGCCCTTCTCGTACCCGATCACCGGATTGAGGGCCGTGATCAGGATGGGATTGCGCTCGAGCGCCTCCGCCAGGCGCGCCGGATTCACCTTGAAGCCCGCGATCGCGCGGTCGGCGAGCGCGCGCGAGACGTTGGCGAGGAGGCGGATGCTCTCGAGCAGGTTGTGGGCGATCACCGGCAGCATCACGTTCAGCTGGAAGTTGCCGGACTGCCCCGCGATCGTGATGGTCGCATCGTTGCCGATGACCTGGGCGGCGACCATGGCCGTCGCCTCCGGGATCACCGGGTTCACCTTGCCCGGCATGATGCTGCTGCCGGGCTGCAGCGCCGGCAGCGCGATCTCTGCCAGGCCCGCCAGCGGTCCGCTGTTCATCCAGCGCAGGTCGTTCGCGATCTTCATGAGGCTGACGGCGATCGCCTTCAGCTGCCCCGAGAGCTCGACGGCCGTGTCCTGCGAGGAGAGCGCCTCGAAGTAGTTGCGCGCGGGCGTGAACGGCACGCGTGTCAGGTCGGCCAGCGCCTCGCAGAAGCGGGCGCCGAAATCCGGGTGCGCGTTGATGCCGGTGCCGACGGCCGTACCGCCCTGCGCCAGCGCGAGCAGTCGCGGCTCGGTCGCCGCGAGCCGCGCGAGGCCGCTCTCGATCTGCGTGCGCCAGCCGGAGAGCTCCTGCCCGAGGGTCACCGGCATCGCATCCATCAGGTGGGTGCGGCCGGTCTTGACCACCGTGCCGACCTCGCGCTCCTTGGCGAGCAGCGTATCGCGCAGGTGCTCGAGCGCCGGGACCAGCTCGCGCCGCACGCCGAGGGCGGCGCTCACGTGGATCGTCGTCGGAATCACGTCGTTGCTGCTCTGGCCCATGTTGACGTGATCGTTGGGATGCACGCTCCTGCCGAGGCGCCGCGTGGCGAGCGTGGCGATGACCTCGTTGGCGTTCATGTTCGTGCTGGTGCCGGAGCCGGTCTGGAAGACATCGATCGGGAACTGCGCATCGTGCCGTCCTTCCGCCACCTCCGCCGCTGCCGCATCGATCGCCGCCGCGGTCGCCGCATCGAGGAGCTCGAGGCGCCTGTTGGCACGCGCCGCGGCCTGCTTGACGAGCCCGAGCGCGCCGATGAAGGCGCGCGGCATCGTCAGCCCGCTGATGGGGAAATTCTGCACGGCGCGCTGGGTCTGCGCGCCCCAGAGCGCGTCCGCGGGCACCTGCAGCTCGCCCATGCTGTCGCGCTCGACCCGGTGGGAACTCATCATTGATCTGCTCCGAAGCTCGTCTGCGTTATGATAGCGCATGCCCGACTCTCGCCCGGATCCTCTTGGCCCCGATTCTCTCGCCGCGGTTGCGGCGCTCTCGCCCGTAGACGGCCGCTACCGCGAGGCCACCGAGCCGCTGCGCGATCTACTCTCCGAGGCGGGCCTCATCCGCGAGCGCGTGCGGATCGAGGCGGCATGGCTGCTGCACCTCATTGCAGCCGTGCCGCAACTCGCCGGTGCCGCCCTGGCTCCCGCCGCGATCGCCCGCGCTGGGGAGCTCGCGCGCGAGCCGGACGCGGACTGCGCTCAGTCGGTGAAGACGATCGAGGCGCTCATCAATCATGACGTCAAGGCTGTCGAGTATTACGTGCGCCAACAGCTCGCGGCCGCCGGGGCGAGCGCGGCCTCTCTCGAGCTCGTGCATTTCGGCTGCACGTCGGAGGACATCAACAATCTGAGCTACGCGCGGCTCCTCGGGGAGGCGCGCCGGCGCCTGCTCGGGGCGCTCGGTGAGCGCGCCGCGGAGCTCGCCGCGCTCGCCCATCGCGAGGCGGACGTGCCCATGCTGGCGCGCACGCACGGCCAGCCGGCGAGCCCCACGACGCTCGGCAAGGAGGTGGCGAATTTCGTCGCCCGCCTGCGCCGCGCCGAGCGGCGCTGGAGCTCGGTGGAGATTCTCGGCAAATGGAACGGCGCGGTGGGCAATTTCAACGCGCATCACGCCGCCCTGCCCGCTGTCGACTGGCCCGCCGTGAGCCGCGGCTTCATCGAGTCCCTGGGCCTCGCGTGCAACGCCTACACCACTCAGATCGAGCCGCACGACTGGATCGCGGAGTACTGCGATGCCGTCGCGGCGATCAATGTCGTGCTGCTGGATCTGTGCCGCGATTTCTGGGGCTACATCTCCCTGGGCTACCTCAGGCAGCGCGCCGCCTCGGCCGAGGTCGGCTCCTCGACCATGCCGCACAAGGTCAACCCGATCGATTTCGAGAACGCCGAAGGCAACCTCGGCATCGCCAATGCGCTGCTGCGCCACTTCGCCGACAAGCTCCCCATCTCCCGCTGGCAGCGCGACCTCACGGACTCGACGGTGCTGCGCAATCTGGGCGTCGCTCTCGGCCATACGCTCGTTGCGTGGCGCGCGCTCGGCCGTGGACTCGGCAAGATCGATGCGGACGCGGCATCCCTGACCGCCGATCTGCAGGGGGCGTGGGAGGTACTCGGTGAGGCCGTCCAGACCGTCCTGCGCGCAGCGGGGATACCGGGCGGATATGAAAGGTTGAAGGAGCACACTCGCGGACGCGCGATCGATGAGCGTGCGCTCGCAGAGCTGATCGAGAGCCTCCCGCTGCCCGCGGAGGAAAAGCGTCGCTTGAGGACGCTGCGACCGGTGGACTATACCGGCCTCGCCGCCCGCCTCGCCCGCGAAATATGACAAATGCCATTCGCGGGAAGTGAGAACCATACCTCGGTTTTAACTCATTTAGACCAGCTAAGCGCCTGAATTCGTGATGGATTCGACAACCCCTGGCTGAGCGGGCTCTCTAAGATCGCCAAGCCTGCCCGAATTGCAGGCTAAAACGGCAGCGCCGCTCGTGGCTGAATACGGGGAACTGGAAAACAATAGCGCTCTGGCACAGCTCGCCAACGCACGCTACTCACCGGAATCGATGACCGGGAAAGGCGCCGCGCGCGGGTCTCGGAGCATGGAAATGCTCACCGTGCTCACGACGCTGACGGAGGTGCGCAGCGCGGTATGCCAGGTGGCCGCCTCGGCCCAGCGGCTGATCTCGATCTACACGCCCGATCTCGAGCCCGACCTCTACGATCAGACGCCCTTTCTCGAAGTGATCAAGCACTTCGTGCTCGCGCGCAGCTTCGCCAAGGTGCGCGTGCTGCTCGCCGAGCCGACGCGCGTCATGCGCGACAGCAACCGCTTCGTGGCCATGGGCCGGCGGCTCTCGAGCTGCATCGACATCCGCTATGTCGCGGCCGAGGCGCGCCAGCGGGCCTCGGCCTACCTGATCGCCGACGACCGGGCCATCGTCTACCGCATGCGCGCCGATACCTGGGACGGCGTCGCGGACATCAACAATCCGCCGGTGGCGCGCCTGTACCTGCAGGAATTCGATCAGATCTGGGACGCCAGCGCGCCCGAGCACGGGCTGCGCGCCTTGCGCCGCGTGTAGGCGCCCGGATCCGTCCGCCAGGGAAGGCCGTCGGCATGGCTCTATAATGGGTCCATGTCCACTCCCGAGATCACCGTTGCGGCGGTCACCGAGGCCGACGGCCGCTTTCTCGTCGTCGAGGAGCGCATC
>DASZYK010000108.1:0-14100 GCA_035545455.1 Steroidobacteraceae bacterium | reverse complement strand
AGCGGCAGGAACTCCTGATCGATCAGCGGCAGGTCCTCGCTGAGCTCGAATCCGTGCTCCAGCCAGGGCGCGAAATATCTGAGGGATACCCCTTGGCTCGAGCGCACCAGGTTGAGCTCCCCCACCGCGACGGGCTCGACCGGATCGAGCAGCGACCAGAGGTAGAGCCGATCGGCGGGGCGATAGGCTGAAGCGCTTGAATCCGCAGTCGAGCTCATTGCCGCTCCTTGCCCGGTCGTCCTCGCGCAAGCCGCGCTCTTGCGGAGGCAGCGGACCGGCTCGCGCGCCGTGCGAGGGCCTCTCGAACGTCTCCCTCGAGCGCTCCTCGGTCCTCCGCGGGTGCCGCAAGGGCGGGCAAGCCGCTCACCCTTCCCATGAGCCACAGCGCTGTTGCGTAAAGTCCGGCTGCGACTGCAGGGTCGCCTCGCTCGAGCCGGATCAGCGTGGGTACCGAGCATCCGAGGCGACCTGCCCATTCGCGCTGGGACTCCCTCCGCCTCAACCGGGCGATCGCCAGATTCTCGCCAAGCCCGCGAAGGGCCTGCGCTGCGGCGGGAGGAAGGGTATTCAGCGATGGGGTATGCTTCGACATAGAATATATAGTTTATTGATTTAGCTGGTTTGATCAAGTTTATAGATCTTCCTATTTGTCCTAGTACAAGACAGTACCATTTTTTTACTTTATTCCGTCTGTCTGGCAAGATGCGCCAATGGCCGAATACGACGCCTCCCTCGCCGCGACACCTCTGCCCGCGCTGCTTCGCCACGCCCGCACCGCCTACGGCTCCGCCATGCGCCGTGCCCTCGAGGAGGCCGGCTATGACGACATCCCCAGGAATGGCCTCTATGTCATTGGCGGCCTGGCGCTCGGAGCGGGTGACGTTCCGCTGGCGGCGCTGATCCGGGATCTGCGGATCTCGAAGCAGGCCGCGGGCCAGCTGGTGGATGCGCTCGTCACGCGAGGCTACCTGACTCGTACCGTCGATGAGCAGGACCGCCGCAGGCTCGTGGTGACGCTCACCGAGCGTGGCCGCGCCGCCGCGGCGACTCAGTCGGCCGCCCGCGAACGCGTGGACTCGGCTCTGCTTGCGAAAGTCGGACCGGAATGCGTGCACCACACGCGCGTGGCGCTCGCAGCACTCGCCGAGATGGCGGGTTGGGGCGAGGACCCGGCAACAGAAGACGCATAAGACAGTAAGGATGTCGCCGCGGCCGGGATGCGTGATCGACGATACTTGGCGTGCTCGGCGCGGGTATCGTGACTCCGGACCTTTGAGGCGGCTGCGCCAGGGGTCCGGGCGCCTGGGACGATCATCGCAGTAGAGTGCCCATGCTCCTGGCCTTTGGACCGAGGTGACAATGGATCCGCGAATCGTTACTCCTTACCTCATCGCCGCTCTCGTCGTGTGGGCTCTGTATCGCCGGATGCGGCGCTCATTCGGCCGACAACGCGTGCGGGACGCACGCATGTGGATCAGAGTCGGCGTCCTGACGCTTCTCACCGTCCTCATCGGAGTCGGAATCGCACGTGATGTCGACGTGCTCGCAGCGCTGTTCGCCGGTCTGGCGTGCGGGGCCGTGCTCGCCTGGGTGGGACTCAGACACACGAGATTCGAGGTCACGCCCGAAGGGCGCTTCTACACGCCGCACGCGTACATCGGCCTGGTCGTGACCGCGCTCTTCGTCGGGCGCCTCCTGTACCGTTTCCTCGCCGTGTACAGCGGTGCGATGCCGGCGGCGGCCGCGGGTCAAAGCCTCGCCGCCACGTATCGACACAGTCCCTTCACCCTCGCTGTGTTTGGAACCCTCGTCGGCTACTACGCGCTCTACTACGTGGGCGTCATGCAGCGCACCCGGGCGCCGGCGCCGTTGGCCCAAAAAGCGGCCGCTTCCCGCGTGCAAGGACAATAGGGCCGCCAGTCCCGATCACGGCTTGAACAGCTCCACGACCGCCCGCGGGCACGAGGGAAAGTACCCGTGGAAGTAGGTCGCGACCAGCCGCTCGCGCACGTATATCGCCTCTCCCGCCGCGCTGGATCGGGCCCGCTCCGTGTGCGCCGCAGGAGTGAGCGGTGTCTCGACCGTGGAGTGGTGGAACGAGTGGCCGCGCATGTTGCCGCCCGGCAGCGGCGCCGTGTGATAGCCGATGCTCTGCAGGCGTGTGTGCAGGATGGCATGCCCTGGCAGAACGCCGGCAAGATCTGCTCGTCTGCCCTGGTGATCCGTCAGCGTTTCCAGCAGGTACAGCATGCCGCCGCACTCGGCGTAGGCCGGCTTCCCCGAGCTCACGTGCCGCTGCAGCGCGCCGGCCATTGCGCGGTTGGCGCCCAGCTGCTCGAGATGCAGTTCCGGGTAGCCACCGGGCAGATACACACTGTCGACCGGCGGCAGGTCGGGCTCGGCCAGGGGCGAGAAGAACGTCAGCTCCGCCCCCAGCTCCCGCAGCAGATCGAGGTTCGCGGGGTAGAGGAAGGAAAACGCCCGGTCGCGTGCAACTCCGACGCGCACACCCGCCAGCGGACGCTCCAGCACCTCCGCGACCGGATCGGGCGCGGATAGCTCGACCTCGGGCGGCATCTCCTCGAGCCCCGTGCCCTGCAGCGCCGCTGCGGCCGCCGACAGCCGCTGATCGAGGTCCGCCAGCTCCTCCGCTTGAACGAGCCCGAGGTGGCGGTCCGGCAGCTCGAGGCCGGACTCGCGGGGAATGCCGCCCATGAAGCGCATGCCTGGAGGCATGCCCTGCTTGGCGAGCTCGCAATGGCCCGGCCCGGCCACACGGTTGGCCAGTGCCCCGTGGAACAAAAGTCCGGGGGAGTAGTGGGCAAGACCGAAGGCGACCGCGCCGAAGGTCTGCGCCATCGCGGCGGCGTCGATCACCGCCAGCACCGGGATGCCGAAGAGCCTCGCCAGATCGGCGCTGCTCGGCGCGCCGTCGTAAAGACCCATGACGCCCTCGACCAGAATGAGGTCGGCAGTGCCGGCGGCATCGTGCAGGAGCTTCCGGCAATGCGCTTCGCCTGCCATCCAGAGGTCCAGCTGATGGACGGGCCGGCCGCTGGCGCGCGCCAGGATCATGGGATCGAGAAAATCCGGTCCGGTCTTGAACACGTCGACCGCACGGCCACGCGCGGTGTGATGGCGCGCCAGCGCTGCGGTTACGGTGGTCTTGCCCTGACCCGAGGCGGGCGCGCTGATGAAGAGAGCCGGGCAGCGCCTGCTCGACATCAACGGGCCTTCGGCCGCGATCCGCGGCGAGCTCTCCGGGACATGTCGTACGGGTTCTCATCCGTACGGTACTCGATGACGACGGGTGTCGCGAAAAGGTCGAACTTCTTGCGGAAGACGTTCGTCAAGTATCGGGTGTAGGCATCCGGAACGGACGCTGTCTGATTGCCGTGGATGACGATTCGCGGCGGGTTGCGGCCGCCTTGATGCGCGTAACGCAGCTTGATCCGCCTGCCGTGCACGAGCGGCGGCTGATGCGTCGTCAGCGCGTGCTCCAGGGTGCGTGTCAGCTCCCTGGTCGGCATCTCGCGCATGGCCGCTTCGTAGGCCCGGACGGTCGACTGCATGAGCTCGCCGACTCCCGTGCCGTGACGCGCCGAGATGAAGTGCAGCGGCGCGAACGGCACGAAGTCGAGCTTCAGCGCCAGCTGCCGACGGATCTCCTCGCGCTGCTCCGCCGGGATCCCGTCCCACTTGTTGATGGCGAGGATGAGGGCGCGCCCGCGATGCAGGGCGACCCCGAGCACGCTTGCGTCCTGCTCAGACACGGTGTCATGCGCATCCACGACGAGGATCACCACGTTCGCCTCATCGATGGCTTGCAGGGTCTTGGCCACGCTCGCGCGCTCGATGACGTCCTCCACGCGCGCGCGGCGACGCATTCCGGCGGTGTCGATGAGCTGGAACCGCTGCCCGTCGCGCTCGAAGGGCACGAGGATGCTGTCCCGCGTGGTGCCCGGCTGATCGCTCGCGATGACCCGCTCCTCGCCGATCAGCCGGTTGACGAGCGTCGACTTGCCGACGTTCGGCCGGCCGATGATGGCGATGCGGATACCCCGGGCCGCGGGATCGGCCTCGTCGGCCGTCTCCGGCTCGAGCCCCGCGAGCGCCCGGTCCATCAGCTCCTCGCAGCCCCGACCGTGGCTCGCGGAGATGCCGAGCGGCTCCCCGAGCCCGAGAGCGTGAAAATCGGCCGCCACCACATCGGGATCCAGACCCTCCGATTTGTTGACTGCCAGCGTGGTCGGCTTGCCGGACTTGCGGACCTCGCGCGCGACGAAGTCATCCTGCGGCGTCAGGCCGGCCCGGCCATCGACCAGGAGGATGAGCCGGTCGGCTTCGGCTACCGCACGCTCCGTCTGCGCGCGCATCTGCGCCTCGATGCCCTTCGGGTTCTCGACCAGGCCGCCGGTGTCGATCACGACGAAGGGCATGGGACCCACGCGCCCGAAGCCGTACTGGCGATCGCGGGTCAGGCCCGGCACGTCGGCGACGATGGCATCGCGCGTGCCGGTCAGCACGTTGAACAAGGTCGACTTGCCGACGTTGGGGCGGCCTACGAGAGCGACGACGGGCAGCATGGGGCTGCTGCTGATGCTATTTGCGCGGCGAGATGCGGTATGCGCTGATCCGGCCGCCGTCGTTGATGACCACCACCTCGTTGCCTTCGGCGATGGGAGTATTGCTGATGCGCAGCCTGCCGGCGCGCACCCGGGCCGCGAAGGCGCCGGTGCGCTTGTCCAGGAAATGCACGTAGCCCTGGAAATCGGCGGTGACCACCGCGTCGTCGGCAACGGCCACGGCCGTGAGGCCGCGGTACCGCAGCGCGGGTTGAGTCCAGATCACCGCGCCGTTGGTGCGATTGAGCGCGAGCACGTCGCCGTCAGCCGTCGCCATGTAGACCGCATCCGTGCTGAGAGCCAATCCACGGTAGCTCGAGGCCTTGTGGGACCACCAGGTCTGCCCGCTGTCGAGCGCCAGCATCGCGACGTTGCCGTGATAGCCGACCGCGTAGACGTCCTTGCCGGCGACGCTGACCGGGCCATCGACGTCCGCCAGCCTCTCGATCTCGGTGCGGCCATGTGGCGCCGCCACTGTTGCCTGCCAGGCCTGCGAGCCGTCGGACGAGTTGACCGCGAGCACCTTGCCGTTGTCAAAGCCGCAGATGATGAGGTCGCCCGCGATCACGGGCGTCGAGGTGCCGCGAAGGGAGAGCGACGGCACATCCTGCTCGGCCTCCCACAGCTCGTGGCCATCGGTGGGGGAGAGGCCGCGGAGCTTCCCGTCGACGGAACGCACCGCCACCACGTTGTCGGAGATGGCCGGCGTGGAGATCACCGCCCCGTTGATCAGCACGGTCCAGAGCCGCTTGCCGCTGGCCGCGTTCAGCGCCGTGACGTGGCCGTCGGTCGCGCCGACCACCACCAGATTGCCGCGGACGGCCGGTCCGCCACCGAGCGGCAGCCGCGTGTAGGTGCGCCACAGCCTGTGCCCCGTCTCTAGATCGTACGCCGCCACCTCACCGCGGTGGCCCGAGGCGTATACCCGATTGCCGTCGACGGCGAGTCCCAACCCGAGGCGCAGCCGCTTGGCGCCGCGATCGGCGACGGAGGCGCTCCAGAGGTGCTGCACGCGCAGCGTCGCCTTGATCGGGCCGAGTTTCGCGGGCTGATCCGGCGCCTTGTTCTTGGAGCAGGCCGCCAGCACGCACAGGGCCGCCGCCAGCACGGTCCAGCAGCGCATCGATCGCACGGTGTTGGTTTGCAAGGGAGCCCTCATGCAGCGAGCAGGTGTCAGGGTTTGGGCGACGCGCCGGTGGCCTTCGCCGGCGATGACGCACCCGATTCGCCGACGTCGGCGGCAAGGTCGGAAATCTTAAGATCGAGCAGCCCGGAGTCGGTCTCCCCGCCCGTATCGGTCGCACGGGCGAGCCGGTACTGGGCGAGCGCGGCGGACTTCTGCCCCATGGCGTAGTAGGCATCGCCCTGCGCCTCCGCATATCTCGGAGCCAGCGCGCCGGGATCGGCGCCCTTCAGCGTGGCAATCGCCTCCGACGGCTTGTGCTGCGCGATCTGCACGCGCGCGAGTCTCAGCCGCGCAATGAGCTTCAGTATGGAGTCGTTGGAGTGCTGCATCACGTCTCGCAGCTCATCCCCCGCCTTCCCGAGCTCACCGTCGTCCACGAACGCTTTCGCGGAAGCGAGCTTCGCCTGATCGGCGTAGGGCGATGAGGGATACTGGCGCTCCAGATCTCCGACCAGGATGAAGGCCTGAGTGCGATCGCCGTGCGCGAAGGCATTCTCCATCCTGGTGTACATGGCGCCGGCCGCGAGGTCGACGTTGTTCTCATGGGCCTGCCACCAGCGGTAGCCGCCGAGCCCCAGGCCGGCGAGGGCGACGCCGGCCACGATGGCCGGCCCGTTCTCGCGCACCCAGCGCTTGAGCGCTTCCCATTGTTCTCGTTCGGTCAGTAAATAATCGTCCACCACCCCTCCTCGAGGAGTCATTCTGCCGGCGCCGCGGCGCCGGTGAGCGCCGCTTCGATCGCCGCAGCCAGCTCAGGCAGCGGGCACTCGCTCTGACCCGCCTCGTGACGCAAAGGTTTCACCGCCGCGACACCGCGGGAGAGCTCGTCGTCGCCCACGATCACCGCGAGCGCCGCGCCGCTGCGATCGGCGCGGCGGAACTGCGCCTTGAAATTGCCGCCGCCGAGATTGAGATCGAACCGCCGCGCGGGCAATTCATCACGCAGCCGCTCGACGAGGGCGGTGCCGGCGGCGGTTGCGGCGGCACCGCTGACGACCACATAGACGTCGGCAGTCCGTGCGGCCGGCACCCGGCCCGCCTGCACGAGCAGCTCCACGACCCGCTCCACGCCCATTGCGAATCCGATGCCGGGGGTCGGCTCCCCGCCGAGCTGCGCGATGAGCCCGTCGTAACGCCCGCCGGAGCATACGGCATCCTGGGCTCCGAGTGCGTCAGTGATCCACTCGAACACCGTGCGGCTGTAATAATCCAGGCCACGGACCAGCCGCGGGTTGATGCGAAACGGAATGCCCACGGACTGCAGCGCCGCGCAGAGCGCATCGAAGTGCTCGCGCGACTCGGGATCCAGATGATCGGTGAGCAGCGGCGCGCCCGCGATGATCGCGCGCATCTGCGGATTCTTGCTGTCCAGTATGCGCAGCGGATTGCCCTCGAGCCGCCGCCGGCTGTCGGCATCCAGCGCGCCCTCGTGTGCGCGGAAGTATGCGACCAGTTGCTCACGGTAGGCGCGCCGCGACTCCGGCGTGCCGAGGGAGTTGATCTCGAGCCGCACCCGCTCGATGCCGAGCCGGCGCCAGAGCCGCGCCGTCAGGGCGATCAGCTCCGCATCGACGTCGGGACCGGGAATGCCGACCGCCTCCACGTCGATCTGGTTGAACTGCCGATACCGGCCCTTCTGCGGCCGCTCGTGGCGGAACATGGGCCCGACGCACCAGAGCTTGTGCCGCTGGCCGCGCAGCATGCCGTTCGAGATGAGCGCGCGCATGATGCCGGCGGTCGCCTCCGGACGCAGGGTCAGGCTCTCCCCGCCCTGGTCGGCAAAGGTGTACATCTCCTTCTCGACCACGTCGGTGTATTCACCGATCGCGCGCTTGAACAGCGCGGTGTGCTCCACTACCGGGACGCGGATCTCCTCGTACCCGTAGGACGCCAGCAGCTCGCGGGCGCACGCTTCCAGCCGCTGCCAGGCACCGATCTCGGCGGGCAGAACGTCGTTCATTCCACGGACCGGCTGGATTTCGACCGTCAACTCACCCTCCGTTCTTCCGCGGCGCGGCGAGCACGCGCCCATCGGCGGCAATCAGGAATCGGGCGGTATGATTCGACCGCACGTAACGCGAGATCGACGCCGCGTGGCCGCCGACCTGGAGGGTGACGCCGCCGGCATCTCCCAGCACGACGCTGAGCGGCGGAACCCCTTCGAGCCTGCGCGTCGCAGGCGCAATGGAAAGACCGTAGAGCAGCCGCCGGCCAGTGGCGTCGTAGACTTCCGTCCAGCTGTCGGCGGAATACGTCAGCACGGCGTCTATCTGACCCTGCGCAGCTACGGCGGCTTTCGCGGCATCGGCCGTCCGCGACGCCGGCACCACCGCCGCGACTGGAACCGGCCCTGCGGCATGCGCCGTCGGCGCTGCGGTGCCAACGACCGCCAGCCCGACAGTCTGGCCTTGCTGCATGGATGTCACAGGGTGGACCACGACCGGAACGGCACGCGAGGCGGCCAGGCCCCACTCCCGGTGCGAGAGTGACAGGCCCCACCAGATGGTGCCCGCGACGGCGAAGCCGACTACGACGATCACCGCCGGCGCGAGCAGCCGGCCCGCATCATCCGGCGCCGCTTTGGGGATGCGTGTCAGGTCCGGCTGCGAGACCTGATTGCCCTGGGAGTAAAGATCGAACAGAGCCTGCGGCGACTCGCCCACTAGCTCCGCGTAGTGACGCAGGTGCCCCTTGACATACACCGGCGCCCCGAGGGCCGCGAAATTCTCCGTCTCGAGCGCCTCGAGAACGTCGGGATCGACGTGCAGCTTCTCCGCGGCCTGCAGAATGGTGAGCCGGCTGCGCTCACGGGCGCCGCGCAACCGCGCGCCGATGCCTTCCGCCATGGCGGTCAGCCCGGGTTGTGGCCGAGATCGGCCAGGGCGTGCGCCTGAGCCGAATCCGGAAAATCGAGCTGCAGCCGGCGCGCGTAGAGCTGCGCATCGAGCGGGTCTCCCTGCGCGCGTGCGACCTTCACGGCGAGCAGCAGCAGATCCGGCGTCTCCTGGTTGGAGGCGAGGAAGGCGTCGATCTCCTGCCGCGCCTGCGGGAGCCTGCCTTCGGAGAAGTCGAGGTCCGCCAGCTGCCACAGCGCCTGGGCGAAGTTGGGCCGTATCGAGAGCGCGTCGCGAAACATCTGCGCCGCCTCGACATTCTTGCGCGCGCCGCGCAGGCACACGCCCGCGTTGTCGTACGCGAGCTCCGGAGTCAGATAGAGCGGATTCTGCGCCGCCTTGACGAAGCTCTGCACGCCCTCCTCGACCCGGCCGACGCTGCAGAGATAGACCGCGTAGTTGTTCTGGTAGTCGGGATTCTTGGGTGCGAGCCGCAGCGCCTCGCGGAATTCCCGGTCGGCGAGCTTCGGCTCGCGCATCCTGGCGAAAAGGAGCGCGCGCGCGCTGTGCACATTGGGATCGTCGGCGTTTTCCTTCAGTGCGCGATCGAGCTTGCTCTGCGCGACGGCGAGGTCGCCGCGCCGCATGTAGGCGATGCCGAGCTCGGTGTTGTAAATGGCTGCGTCGTGACGCTGCTGCACCGCCTGCTGACTGGCGCAGCCCGCCAGCAGGCCGGCGAGCAGCGTGGCGGCCGCGGCGATGATCGCGGCGCGTCTGCTGCGAGGCTCAGTCCCCGCGCCACCTGAGTCAGATTTCCTCATGCCTGCACCGCGACGCCGAACACCCGGCTGCCGAGCCGCACCGTAGTGCGGTCGATCACCCGCCCGGCGAGCTGGCCGCAGGCGGCATCGATGTCGTCCCCGCGCGTGCGGCGTACCGTGGCCAGGACGCCGCGGCGGATCAGCTCGTCGCGAAAGCGCTGCACCGCCTCGGGAGGCGAGCGCCGGTAGCGCGTGCCCGGGAAGGGATTGAACGGGATCAGATTCACCTTCGCGGGGTGGCCCGCCAGGAGCCTGGCGAGCGCCCGGGCCTGGGCGGCCGAGTCGTTGACGCCCGCGAGCAGGACGTATTCGAAAGTCACGCTGCGGCCATTCTGCTCGTCGATGTAATGCCAGCAGGCATCGAGCAGCTCCGCGATCGGATGCCTGCGGTTGATCGGCACGAGCTCGTTGCGCAGCTCGTCATCGGGCGCGTGCAGCGAGACTGCGAGCGCCACGTTGCTGTGCTCGGCGAGCTTGTAGATCTGCGGCACGAGGCCCGACGTCGACAGGGTCACGCGCCGGCGCGAGAGGTCGAAGCCGAAGTCGTCCAGAAGGATCTCGAGCGCCGGCACGACATTGCGGAAGTTGGCGAGCGGCTCGCCCATGCCCATGAGAACGACATTGGTGACCATGCGCTCGCGCGCGGCCTCGTGCGCGAACGAGCCGGAGAGCTCACGGTTGGCGAGCCAGACCTGCCCGACGATCTCCGCGGTGGTCAGATTGCGGTTGAAGCCCTGCTGCGCGGTGGAGCAGAACGAGCAGTCGAGCGCGCAGCCGACCTGGGAGGAGATGCAGAGGGTGCCGCGGTCCGGCTCCGGGATGAACACCATCTCGAAAGCCTGCGACGCGTCGGCCCGCAGCAGCCATTTGCGCGTGCCGTCGGCCGACTGCTGCGCCGTGACGATCTGCGGTGTGGCGATGCAGGCGCGTTGCGCGAGCTGCGCGCGGAAGTCCTTCGCGAGGTCCGTCATGCGCTCGAACGACGACTCGCCGCGCTTGTAGACCCAGTTCATGAGCTGGCGGGCGCGGAAAGGCTTGCTGCCGAGCTCCGCCACGAACGCCTCGAGCGCCGGACGCGGCAGGCCCAGCAGATTCGTCGCGGTCGTGGCGGGGGAGGTCATGGCGGACTTCCGCGGCATCAGCCGCGCGGATGCAGCTCCGTGACGCTGAAGAAATACGCGATCTCGCGGGCGGCAGTCTCCGGCGCATCCGAGCCGTGGACGACGTTCTGCTCAATGCTCAGGGCGAGATCGGCGCGGATGGTCCCCGGAGCGGCCTTCTTCGGATCGGTGGCACCCATGATCTCGCGGTTGCGCGCAATGGCGTTCTCACCCTCGAGCACCTGCACCACGACGGGTCCCGAGGTCATGTACCGCACCAGATCCTTGAAGAACGGACGCTCCCGGTGCACGGCGTAGAAGCCCTCGGCCTCACGCTCGGAGAGACGGAGCATGCGGGCGGCAATGATGGTGAGGCCCGCCTTCTCGAAGCGATGATAAACCTCGCCGATGAGGTTGCGGCTGACGCCATCGGGCTTGACGATGGACAGGGTGCGCTCGAGCGCCATTCGGGGGTCCTTTCGGGAACTGAACTGGAAATGAAGCCGGACAGTTTACCCTCTAGGTCGCCCCCCCGGCAAAAAGGCCGACTCGCCGCTAAACCGAGAAGCTCTCCCCGCAGCCGCACTCCCCTTTGACGTTCGGGTTGCGGAAGCGGAACGCCTCGTTGAGGCCCTGCTTGACGAAATCCACCGTGGTGCCGTCGATCAGCCGCAGGCTTTCGGGATCGACGCAAACCTTGACGCCGCGGTCTTCGAACACGACTTCGCCGGCGTGGACCTCGTCCGCATAGTTCACGACGTACGCGAAGCCGGAGCAGCCGGTCTTGCGCACCCCGAGCCGCAGCCCGATGCCATGCCCGCGGGCGGCGAGGAAGTTCCTGATCCGGTCGGCGGCGGATTCGGTCAGCGAAATGGCCATGGCGCGTGATTTTACCCTCGTGTGAGCGCTGGATCCCGGCATCGTGCCCGGCCCAGCGCGCGCTGAGCAAAAAAAGCATGGCTTTTGTGCTCAACGCCCGCCAGCTACAGCGGCGGGGCACCTCCTGTGCCTGCCTCGGGCCAGTGCCGGGCACAGTCCGCGAGCGCATCTTCGACCACCAGCAAGCGTCCGAGTTTCTCGACCGGAACGGCGAGCGCCTCGGCCCAGTCCGCCGGGGTCCCCGGCGCGAGGTCCGCGCGGCTTCTGCCGCGCAACCGCTCCGCGACCCAGCCGGCCACGGCCAGAGTATGGGGACACCCATAGGCCTTGAACAGTGCGCTTTTCACGATGCCATCCTGAATCTGGAGCCTGAACCTGACCCAGGCCTCCTGACCCGGGCCTCCGGCCTCACCGACGGCCTCAGCGCCGTCCGGCCGCGCTACAGCTTCCTCGCCCTCCCGCCGCTCGACCTGCCGCGTGAGAGGCTCTGATGCGGGCGAGAGAGCGCGCAGCCGCTTCACTTCCCGCCGTATGGCCTCGATCGCCCGATCGATGTGCTCCGGCAGGCTGAACCGCCCGAAGCTCAGCCGCAACGAGCTCTGGGCCAGCTGCGTGTCCCGGCCGAGGGCGCGCAATACGTACGAAGGCTCGGCGGACGCGGAGTTGCAGGCTGATCCGGTGGAGACGGCGAGCTCGTGCGCTCCCGCGACCAGGCTTTCGCCCTCGACGCCCTCGAATGACACGCTCAGGATGCCCGGGACGCAGGGAGCGCCCTCCCCGTTCGCGTGGACGCCCCCCAGCAATGCCAGGCCCTGCCAGAGCCGTCCGCGCAGCTCCGTCAGCCGCGCGTGCTCGGCGGTCAGTCCCCTGCGGGCAAGACCGCAGGCCACCCCGAACCCGACGATCTGGTGAGTGGGCAGAGTTCCGGGGCGCAGCCCCCTCTCCTGTCCGCCGCCGAAGAGGACGGGCTGCAGGCGCGCCCGGGACCCGCTGCGCACGTACAAGGCGCCGATGCCCTTCGGGCCGTAAAGCTTGTGCGCCGTGATTGACATGAAGTCGAGCGGCAGGCCGCGGACGTCGAGAGGGATCTTGCCGGCCGCCTGCGCCGCATCGCTGTGGAAGAGCACGCCGCGCGCACGGCAGAGCGCGCCGATCGCGGCGATGTCCTGGATCACCCCGATCTCGTTGTTGACCAGCATAATCGATACGAGCACGGTTTCCGCGCGCAGAGCCGCCGCGACCGCGCCGGGATCGACCCTTCCCGTGCGGTCCGGGGAGATCAGCGTGACCGTGAAGCCCTCCTTCTCGAGCCGCTTCAGGGGATCGAGCACCGCTTTGTGCTCGATGCGCGAGCTCACCACGTGCCGGCCGCGATCCGCGTTGGCGCGCGCGGCGCCGAGAACCGCCAGGTTGTTGGACTCCGTGGCGCCGGAAGTGAAGATGATCTCCTCCGCAGCGGCGCCGACGAGCGCCGCGACCTCGGCGCGCGCCTGCTCGACGGCCTCGGCCGCCCGGCGGCCCAACGCGTGCGTGGCCGAGGACGCGTTCCCGATCCATTCGGCACCGGTCAGGCAGCGGCCGACCGCCTCTGCCACCGCCGGATCCACCGGCGTCGTGGCGGCATAGTCGAGATAGATGGGTCCGGCCACTCTCATTCGGGATTCGCCGCCGCACCTGCCCGCCGCCGGCGGCTCTGCACCGCCGTCAGGATGCCGCGCAGGATGTTGACCTCGTTGCGATCGAGCGCCGCGCGTTGGAACAGCCGCCGCAACCGCGCCATCAGGTGCGTGCCGCCCTGCGTGCGGTCGCGGAAGTCGATCTCCTCCAACACCCGCTCGAGATGCTCGTACAGCCTCTCCATCTCGGCGGGCTCGGCGAGCGGCCCGGCGGCCGGCGCGCTCTCGATCTGCACGCCGCGGGCGCGGAAGAGCTCGTAGGCGACGATCTGCACCGCCATCGCGAGGTTCAGCGACGGATAGGCGTCGCTCGCCGGAATCCGGATCAGCAGGTGCGCGGCCTCGAGCTGCTCGTTGGTGAGACCCGCGCGCTCCGATCCGAAGAGCACCGCCGCAGGGCCGCGCCTGGATTCTCGCAGCACCCGCTCCGCGGCGTCCCGCACATCGGCGACCCGGAAATACTGATCGCGCGTACGTGACGTGGTTGCCGCGACGAAACCGCAGCCGGCGATCGCCTCCGCGACGGTGGCGACGACACGGGCGCTCGCCAGCACGTCGTCGGCGCCGGAAGCGCGCGCGATCGCCTCGCTGTGCGGGAATTGCCGCGGACTGACGAGCACGAGCTGCCCGAGCGCCATGTTCTTCATGGCCCGGGCCGCCGCCCCGATGTTCCCGGGGTGCGAGGGCTCCACGAGGATGATGCGGATGTCGGAGGTGTCCATGGCGATCTGCTACCCTACGCGGATCAGCGGCGGCCGCAAAGGCCCCGCCCTTCATGCGAGCTTCCGTGCACCCGCTTCTCAATATCGCAGTCCGCGCCGCCCGCCGCGCCGGCGAAGTCATCGTCCGCAGTCTCAACCGGCTGGAGTCGCTCACCATCACCTCCAAGGGTCGCAACGACTTCGTGAGCGAGGTCGACCGCACCGCGGAGCAGGAGATCATCGGCACCATCCGCCGCCACTATCCTGATCACGCCATG
>DASZYK010000107.1:0-4777 GCA_035545455.1 Steroidobacteraceae bacterium | reverse complement strand
TGGACCTCCGTCGCGTCATAGAAGACGAGCACTCCGCCCACCAGCGCACCCGCTTGATCGCGGATCGGCGCGGCGGAGTCCTCGATGTAGCGCCGCACGCCGTCCCGGCTCACGAGCACGGTGTTGTTGTCCAGGCTGACTACGCGGTTCTCCTTGAGGCAGGTCGCGATCGGGTTGGTCTGCGGCTCCAGGGTGAGGCCGTTCACGACCTCGAATACCCGCTCGAGCGGCAGGCCCCTGGCTTCCGAGCTGCGCCAGCCCGTCATCTGCTCCGCCGCCGGATTGATGTACTCGACGCGGCCCAGGCCGTCGGTCGTGATGACCGCATCGCCGATCGAGCGGATGGTGACCTCCGCCAGCTCCTTCTGATGAAAGAGCGCGTTCGCCGTCTGCCGGACCTTGGTCACGCTCAACGCCGCCACCATGCAGGCGAGCGCCGCGAAGAGCCCGTTGAAGAGCATGTCGTTGCGGCTCTCGCGCATCGCGTCCGCGGCGAGACCCGCGACGACTTCCTCGACTGCGGTGGAGAGCCCGTCCAGTGCGAGGATCGAGGGCGCGGTGTCGGTCAGCCACGCCTGCCCGTCCGGGTGCAGCTGGCCGCTCAGGATGGCGGCGAGGAGCGGCGTGAAGTGCGCGCTCAGCGAGGCATCCGAGCGCTCGATGGCGGAGCGCACGCGGCCATCGAGCCGATGCAGCCGCGCAAACACGCGCAGGCTCTCCTGGGCCGCGCGCGCGACGGCGCTCTCGCTCTCGAGCTCGGCGCGCGCCGACGCAGTCGGCGTCTTGTCCGCACTCAGGTAGAACTCCATGAGCCCGCGCACGCGCCGCGTGTGCTCGCTCAAGGTCCATGTGGAGCGCTGCACGGCGGCGTAGAGCCGCGCCGGGCGCTCCGGCGCGTCGATGCTGAAGTAGACGGCCTCGCGGGCTGCCGCGGAGTCCGCGACCGCGCGCGACACGGCTTGCTGCCAGGCATCGTCGCCCAGAGCGCAGGGGAGCGTGCGCAGGCAGGCTTCGAGCCGGCGGCGGGCGGCGCCGAGCTCCCTGAACGACGTCTCGGCGCTTGCGAGGCGCACGCGAAGGTCCTCGCTCTGCGGCGCGCGCTGCGCGATCGAGCGGGCACGAGCCATCGCCCGCCGCCAGACGACATCGCCCTCGCTGTGCGCCCGGTGCAGCTGCCGCAGCCGGCCGGCGTCGGGCCGCTCACGGCCGAGCAGCGCGCTGCCGTAGGTTCGCTCGAGCTCCAGAAATCCCGCCGCCGTGATGAAGTCGCTCGTCACCGCATCCACGAGCGCGACACGCGTCGCCTGCTCGTACTGGAGCCACGACCGCCAGCCCGTGCGCGCCGCGAGCACGATCACGAGCAGCGACAGCACGGCGATCGAGAGATTGATGATGCGCCGCGCATCCGGCCGCGGCAGTCTCCACGACTCGATTCGCTGCAGGAGGCTCGCAGTAGGGGGCGCGGCTTGCACGGGTTGCTCGGGCTCTGCGCGCCAGTATAGGCGCCGCCCGGAGCGGCCGTCACGCGCCCGGCCGCCGCGTGCGGCCGCGTCAGCGCACGGGCAGCGCGGGCGAGCGCGTGACCGTGCGCATGGCGAAGCTCGATTGCACGCTCACGACGCTCGGCAGTCGTGTCAGATGTTGGCTGTGGATGCGCTCGAAATCCGCGAGATCCGCCACCACGATCCGCAGCAGGTAATCGTGCTCGCCGGTCATGAGGTAGCACTCCATGACTTCCGGAATCCTGCGCACCGCGGTCTCGAATGCCGTCAGGCCCGACTGGCTCTGGCGGTCGAGCGTGATGCTCACGAACACGTTGACGGGATAGCCCGCCTTGTGCTGATTGATGAGCGCGGTATAGCCCTCGATGAGGCCGCTCTCCTCCAGCGCCCGCACGCGGCGCAGGCAGGCGGACTCCGAGAGGCTCACCTCGCTCGCGAGCTTTGCGTTGGTCATGCGCGCATCCTGCTGCAGCAGGCGCAGGATGGCACGATCATAGCGGTCGAGCTCCATGGACGCAGGATTCTGCCACATCTAGATTGGTTTGTCGCATATTCTGCTGTCCTCGGGTGCCTGGGCGCCGAGTTCGCAAGTTCCCGCCGGGCCCCCGGCCCTAATCTGTCGCCAGCCATCCACCTGGGGGTATCGGGTCATGCGTATCGGCGTTCCGCGCGAGATCAAAGTCCACGAGTATCGGGTCGGCCTCGTTCCGGCCGGAGTCCGCGAACTCACGGCGGCGGGCCACGAGGTCGTCGTGGAGACCGGCGCGGGAGACGGCATCGGCCTCCCGGATGCGGAATACCGCGCCGCGGGCGCCACCATCGCGCCGGGCGCCGCCGAGGTCTTTGGCAGGGCGCAGCTCGTCGTGAAGGTGAAGGAGCCGCAGCCCGCCGAGTGTCAGATGCTGCGTCCCGGCCAGGTGCTCTTCACCTACCTGCACCTTGCGGCCGATCCCGCGCAGGCGCGCGGGCTCATGGCTTCCGGCGCCACGGCGATCGCCTACGAGACGGTCACGCGCAACGGCTCGCTGCCGCTCCTCACTCCGATGAGCGAGGTGGCCGGACGCATGTCCATTCAGGTCGGCGCCGCCTGTCTGCAGAAGGCGAACGGCGGCCGCGGCGTGCTGCTCGGCGGGGTGCCGGGCGTTCCTCACGCCAAGGTGGTGATCCTCGGTGGCGGTGTCGCCGGAACCCATGCCGCCGAGATGGCCGTGGGTCTGCGTGCGGATGTTACCGTGGTCGATCGTTCCGTCGATCGCCTGCGCGAGCTTTCGAGCCTCTTCGGCGCGTCGTTGCGCACTGCCTATTCCACGACCGAGACCATCGAGCGGCTGGTGCGCGAAGCGGATCTGGTCGTGGGCGCGGTGCTGATCGCCGGCGCCGCGGCGCCGAGGCTCGTCACCCGCGCGATGGTGTCGACCATGCAGCCGGGATCGGTGCTCGTCGACATCTCGATCGACCAGGGCGGTTGTTTCGAGACCAGCCATCCGACGACGCACGCGGATCCGACCTTCGTCGTCGACGGTGTGGTGCACTACTGCGTGGCCAACATGCCGGGCGCCGTGGCGCGCACCTCCACCTTCGCGCTGACCAACGCCACCCTGCCCTATGTCAGGATGCTGGCGGATCTCGGCTGGCAGGCCGCTCTCAAGAAGGACCCGGGCTTCGCTTGCGGACTCAACGTGCACGCGGGGCAGATCACGCACGAGGCGGTGGCGCACGCGCTCGATCTCGGGCGAAGCCCGGCGAGCTCCGCCGCCGCGTAACTCGATACGCCTGCAAGCTCTGCTCGCTCGGCCCGCTGGCGCAGGTGCGGGCCTGCCGGTACGCTTGGCGCCCCCCGTAGGAGGAGGTTCCGAATGTCCCTGAGCAAGCTCGCCCTGCCGGCGGTGCTGCTGGCGGCTTACGCCGGCACCGCGCTCGCCAAGCCGGTCACGTATGTCTGTGATCCGGCGCACACTCACCCGAGTTTCGCCGCCGATCACTTCGGGGGCCTATCGGTCTGGCGCGGCATGTTCACCCAGTCCGCCTGCAGCATTGTGCTCGATCGGCAGGCGCGCACCGGCACGGTGGATGTCACCGTCGACACCTCCTCCATCGAATTCGGCGTGCCCAAGCTCAACGAGCATGCGCAGACGCCGGCCCTCTTCGACGTGGCCAGGTACCCGACGGCGACCTACAAGGGCGAGCTCGCGGATTTCGTGAACGGCAAGCCCACCCGGGTGGTGGGAAATTTCACCCTGCACGGCGTCACGCATCCGCTGACCCTCACCATCCGCTCCTTCGAGTGCAAGGAAATCCCGATGATGCGCCAGTACCGCTGCGGGGCGGATGCCCAGGGCCGCTTCCAGCGCGATCAGTACGGCATGTCCTTCGGCAAGGCTCTGGGCTTCAGGATGTGGGTGCGCCTGAAGATCCAGGTGGAGGCGGTGCGCCAGAGCTGAGCGCCGGCGCCCCGGGCGCGGCATTTGCACATTCCGAAGAAATCTGAAAGCGGCCAGGCTCCAGCCGGCCTCCGGACGGGGCATTGTGTAGACTAAGCGGAACTCCATCGGATCGAGGCCCATGCCCTCTCTCCCAGCAGACGATGAGCTGATCGAGGCGCTGCTCGCCGCCGCCGTGGCGGCGGGCCGGGCCGCCCTCGACATCTACCGCGCCGGATTCACGGTCACCCAGAAGGCCGATCAGACGCCCGTCACCGCGGCCGACCATGCCTCGGAGAAGATCATTCTCGAGCATCTGGCGCGGCTCGCGCCCGGCGTGCCGGTGGTCGCGGAGGAGGCTGCCGCGGCAGGCTCCATCCCGCAGGTGCGGGACGAGTTCTTCCTCGTCGACCCGCTGGACGGCACCAAGGAGTTCATCCATCGGCGGGGGGAATTCACGGTCAACATCGCGTTGATCCGCCAGCGGATGCCCGCGCTCGGCGTCGTGTACGCGCCAGTCGGCGGGATGCTGTACGCCGGCAACGTCGCACGCGCGCGCGCTTTTCGATGCTCGTATCCCGCGGATGCCGCGACATGCGGACCCCGGGAGTCCTTGCGAGTGCGACCTGTTCCTGAAGCGGGCGTTACGGCGGTCGTGTCACGCTCTCACTCGACGCCGGAGACTGACGCCTATCTCGGCCACTACGCCGTGAGCGATCGGGTCTCGATCGGCTCCTCAGTGAAGTTCTGTCGGGTCGCCGCCGGCGAGGCCGATCTGTATCCGCGCCTCGGCCCCACCATGGAGTGGGACACGGCGGCGGGACACGCCGTGCTCGCCGCCGCGGGAGGCAAGGT
>DASZYK010000106.1:0-5843 GCA_035545455.1 Steroidobacteraceae bacterium | reverse complement strand
GTTCCATCGCTCGATGCCGTCGCGACATGAAGGCCGTCGGGTGCAAAGACTGCGTCTTCCACGAAATCCGTGTGACCGCTCAGCACTCTGATCTGCCGGCCGCTCGCGGCATCCCAGATGCGGGCCGTCTTGTCGTAGGAGGCTGTCAGCACCCGCCGATCATCGGGAGAGAAGACGGCCGAGGCGACGAGCTGCGTATGGCCACTCAGTAGAGCGAGCTGCCGGCCGGAGTCGACATCCCATATACGCGCGGTGCCGTCGTTCGATGTCGTGACGACGCGCCGGCCGTCAGTCGAAAACGCCGCGGAGGTCACGACATCGGTATGCCCTGTGAGCACCCTGATCTGCCGTCCTGTCGCGGCGTCCCAGATCCGTGCGGTTTTGTCGTAGGAGGCCGTGACGATCCGCCTGCCATCGGGCGAGAACGCGGCGGCGGTCACCAGCGCGGAGTGCCCCGTCAGAGCTCGGATCTGCATACCGCTCGCGGCGTCCCAGATGCGCGCGGTGTGGTCGTAGGAAGCGGTGACGATTTGCCGGCCATCGGGGGAGAACGCGGCGGACCGTACCCGGCCTTCGTGGCCGCGGAGAATCGCAAGCACGCTTCCTGTCGCCGCATCCCAGATCCGCGCGGTGCCGTCGAACGAGGCGGTGGCGATGCGCCGGCCCCGGGGAGAGAAGGCCGCCGACATCACCGGCCCGCGATGTCCGCGCAACACGAGCAGTTGCCGGCCCGAGGAGGCATCCCAGATCCGCGCCGTGCCGTCATAGGAGGCCGATACGAGGCGCCGTCCGCCAGGAGAGTAGGCGACGGACCGCACGCGGTCCGTGTGCCCGATGAGCACGAAGTCCCGCAGGTCTCGCGCCCGCGCGCTCTCGAACACGCTCAGCGCTTGCGCGTCGTATGAAGGTCCGGTTCCTTGATGAGGCAGCACCTGCAGGATGATTCCGAGGCTGCCGGGCACATCACCGTCATCGAGGCGTGTGGCGGCGGTCTGCACGAGCAGGCGACGGTCCGCCGCGAGCGCCGCATCCCGCTGGGCCGAGGCGACCGCCGCTTCGTAACTCGTAGCGGCCAGGCCGCCGGCCAGCGTCAGCAGCAAGGCGCCGGCGACGCCGATCGCCACGCGATGACGCCACGCGAACTTGCGGGCGCGGTACATCATGCTGTCGGGCCGCGCGAGGATGACGTCTCCCCGCATGAACCGCTCGACGTCTTCGGCGAGCGCATTCACCGTCGCGTAGCGCTCCGCCGGGTTCTTCCTCAGCGTCTTGAGAACGATGGTGTCGAGATCCCCCGCGAGGGCGCGGGCGAGCCTGCGCGGCGACGTACTCCTGGCTCGAGCGGCGGATTCCGCCGGCTCGACTCGACTGGGCGCGACAGGCTCCTGCTCGAGAATCGCTTCCTCCAGCGCGCCGCGCGAGTCGCGTTTGGGCCGATACGGGCGCTCGCCCGTCAGCAGCTCGTACAGCATCACACCCAGGGCATAGACATCCGTCGCCGTGGTGATCGTCTGACCGGCAATCTGCTCGGGTGCCGCATGATCGGGTGTCAGAACCCGGCCGCCGACGAGCGTGAGCTCCGTCTCCTGCGCCGCGCCGGCTTCGGTGACGAGCTTGGCGATGCCGAAATCGAGCAGATGGGCCTGGCCGTCCTCGCTCACCAGGATGTTGGAGGGCTTGAGGTCGCGGTGGACCACGAGACGGGCATGAGCGTATTGCACCGCGCCGAGAACCTGGCGGAGCAGCGCGAGACGCGCGTGGATGGACAGGCGGTGCTCATCGCAGTACGCGGTGAGCGGTGTTCCCTCGACGTACTCGAGCGCGAGATACGGCTGACCGTCCTCGGCCACTCCGGCATCGAGCAGCCTGGCGATGTTGGGATGATTCAGGCTGGCGAGGATCTCGCGCTCCCGCCCCAGGCGCTCCAGCATCAAGGGTCCCAGCAGCGCCGGATGCACCAGCTTGAGAGCGAGGCGGCGCGTGAAGAGGCCGTCCACGCGCTCGGCGAGCCACACGCTTCCCATGCCGCCGTGCCCGAGGAGAGAGAGCACCCGATAGGGGCCGAAAGTCCTGCCGACCAGCGCGGAGTCCGGGGTGGGCAACGCGGGCCCGGCGCGCGCGAGGAGCTCGCGCGACTCCAGGAAACCCTCCAGCTTCCCGCGAGCCTGCACGGCGAGCACTTGCCTCAGCCATCGCGCCGTGGCCGGCTCGGCGCGCTCGATCTCGCGCAACCGTGCCTCGCGCTCGGGTGGCTCCCTCTCGAGCAGATCATCGAGCATCGCCGAGCGCCGCTCGAACTCGGCCGGGCTCAGGCCGGCCAGCGGAGTACCCGAAGCCGGCGCGGCCTCCACGTCACGACTCTCCGAGCCGCTGATAGAGAAGGAGGCGCGCCTTGTCCCAGTCGCGCTGGACGGTGCGCTCGGAAATGCTGCGCAGGGCGGCGATCTCGGCGAAGGAGAAGCCGCAGAAGTACTTCAGATCGACGACCTCGGCGAGCCGCGGGTCGAGTGCCGCGAGCTCATCCAGCGCGGCCGAGAGCCGCTCGAGCTCGCCGCCGTCGAGGGCCTGCGCATCGGCCTGCGTATCGAACTGTGTGATGTGCACCCCCGCGCCACGCTTGAGCGCCTGACGGCGCCGCGCGAAATCGACCAGCAGGCCGCGCATGGCGCGGGCGGCATAGCTCAGGAAGCTGCCGCGGTCGGTGAACCTCGCTCCATCGCGCCCGGCCAGGTTGACATAGGCCTCATGGACGAGGGTGGTGGGGCTCACCGTCATGCCGGGGAATTGACGCAGCTTGCAGTCCGCCAGCCGGCGCAGCTCCGCATACAGCGTGGCAAACAGCTGCTCGTTGCGCTGCGCCTCTTGCCGATGAGGGGCATCCCCGGCCGCGTGTGCTTGTTCTTCGGCCATCTCCCACCCGAGCCTCACTCTAGCCGCGAGCATGCCCCAAAAGGCGCCGGAACGACAACTTCCGCAGCCGGCGGATGTCGGGATTGCGCCGGCAAATACGATCTACCCAGCGAGCCCTCGAGAAGAAGTACCGAAGGGGTAGGATTATGAAAAATTCGTCGACGACCGCGCTCAGTCTCGCGTTCGCGCTCGCGCTCGCCGGTCCGGCCTTCGCAGGCGGCCCGGCAGCGCATACGCAGATGGCCCTCGATGCCACCGGCATCCTCGAGACGCTGAGCACCACGGGCAGGATCGACCGGCGCGGCGCCTTCTTCCAGTCCCTCGGGACGAACGGCCGGACGTGCGCGACGTGCCACGTGCCCGATCAGGCCCTGAGCCTGAGCGCGGCGGGCGCGCAGAGGACGTTCCGCAGGACTCACGGACGTGATCCGCTCTTCGCTCCCGTCGACGGAGCCAACTGCCCCACGGCTTCCCGGGGCGACGCCGCGGCGCACAGCCTCCTGCTGCGAAACGGACTCTTCCGCATCTCCCTGCCGCTGCCTTCCCACGCGGAATTCACGATCAGTGTCGCTCACGACCCGTACGGGTGCGCGATGACGTTCGATCAGAAGACGGGTCAGGTGGAGATCTCGCTCTATCGACGGCCGTTGCCGGCGGCCAACCTCGGGTTCCTGAGCGCCGTGATGCTCGACGGGCGCGAGACGGTCGCGCCGCTCAATGATGGCAGCACGTTTCTCGCCAACCTGATGGCCGACCTCAAGCAGCAGGCGGCCGACGCAACCACCGGTCTTGCGCAGGCGCCGAGCCCGCCGAGCGACCAGAAGCTTACCGAGATCGCCCGCTTCGAGCTCGGACTCTACACGGCTCAGGCTCTTGACTGGCGCGCCGGACGGCTCTCCGCGGACGGCGGAGGCGGCGGGGCCGCGGCGCTCTCGGCCGAGCAGTACTATCCCGGCATCAACGATTCGCTGGGCGGAAATCCGACGGGGGTCCCCTTCGACACGTCGGCCATGACGCTGTATGCCGCATGGGACGGTCCGAGCGCTGCGGATTCAAGCACTCCGTGGACCGCGCGGCGTGATGCGGCGCGGCGTGCAATTGCCGCGGGCGAGAAGATCTTCGACACCGCGCCACTCATCATCTCCGGAGTGCGCGGTCTCAACGACAACCCGTCGCTGGGCAGTCCGACGAAGATCGTCGCGCGCTGCTCCACGTGTCACGACACACCCAACGTCGGCGACCACTCCCTGCCCGTACCGCTCGACATCGGCACCTCGCACAGCGCGCTGCCGAGCATGGAGAGCGATCCGCACATCGCCGCCGCGCTCGCCCGGCTCAGCATGCCCGACCTGCCGGTCTACCTGATCAGCGGCTGTCCGGATCCCTTCGATCCCGCCGTGACGGCCTCGATCTACACGAGCGACCCGGGCCGGGCGATGATCACCGGGAAATGCAGCGACGTGAATCGCATCAAGGGACCCGTCCTGCGCGGTCTCGCCGCGCGCGCTCCCTACTTCCACAACGGCGCCGCGGCGGACCTGTCACAGGTCGTCAATTTCTACGACGAGCGGTTCCAGATGGGGCTGACGCAGCAGCAGAAAGCCGATCTGGCCGCCTTTCTCGGGGCGCTGTAGCGCTCCATTTGGGCCCGGGTGCGAGGGGCGGCGAGCGCCGATCGGTTTCGCCGTCATATCGGGGGAACACCGCGTCTGTCTACCAGTCGCGGCAGTCCCTCACGGAGGGCGGGTCGACCGCATCGGGATTGATCACGCCGAAGGAGGCGGGCGTGTAGGCGTAGAAGAGACGCACCTTCTCGCGGTGCAGCATGTCGAGGAGCTTCTGGGCCTCCTCCGGCGTCACGATGAACTCCACTTCGACGGTGAGGGTTCCCGCGAGCTCGAAGAAGCGCGCCTCGTGCAACACGTGATGGCGGCCGAATCCGGCCATCGCCTTGAAGGCCGAGCCGCCGCGAATCCCGAGTTTGTTGCCCTCCTCGAGCAGCCATTCCCACACCAGCCGGCCGTGGTGTCGATGACCTTCGTGCACGTAGAAGCGGAAGAGCGAGCCTTGCATGCGAGTCGACTCCGGCCGGCCGAAAGCGCAGCCTCTTGGCCGAGATCCAGTCTAAGCGCGCGCCTGCCGGCAATCAAGGAATAGTGGGAAGCTCGCGATTGCTCCTTTGATCAGCAGGAGCCCGTAATGCGCGGGTGCCGACGAAGACGCATGAATTCGGGCGTACTGCGTCCGGCGCATCATTTTCCGCCTTCAGACCACGCTACCCGAGCTACAGGCAACGTAGGACCCGGGCTCGATGCCCGATAGTCCTTGACCGATGGAAACCGATTGGTTACCGTTTAGTAACCATATGGTTACGCTGAACAAGGTACAACGGCAGGCGATCTTCAGGGCCATCGCCGATCCAACGCGACGAGAGATCCTGAGCTTGCTCAGAGAGGGTCCGCAACCCGTCGGAGCGATCGCGGGCAACTTCCGGACCAGCCGTCCCGCAATTTCAAAACACGTGAGGTTGCTCAAGTCGGCCGGTCTGATCGTCGCGCACCAGCGCGGCACGGCGAGCATTTGCGAGTTGAACGCTCGGCCGCTGAGGGCGGTAGACGACTGGCTGCGCGACTATGAAGCGTTCTGGAAGGGCACGCTCCGCGACCTCAAGAGGCATGTCGAGGAGGAACGATGAATCAGGCAATCTCAGCCGATACGATCATCGAGGAGATCACGATCAAGGCTCACGCGGATCGGATCTTCGCCGCGCTGACCAGTCCAGAAGAGCGCGTGAAGTGGTGGGGTGCCGAGGGCAGGTTCAAGGCGACTCACGTGGAATCCGACCTGCGGGTGGGCGGCAAATGGTCAATGAGCGGCATCGGCGTCGGCGGCGGACCCTTCACAGTACGAGGCGTCTATCGCGAGGTCCGGCG
>DASZYK010000105.1:0-3959 GCA_035545455.1 Steroidobacteraceae bacterium | reverse complement strand
TCGCGCGCCATCCGAAGCGGTACGCGATCGCGCCGGCAACCTGCGAGCCGAGCCAGGCACCGATCGGCGCTCCCAGCGAGAAGACCGACAGGGCCATGGGGCGGCGCGACGCGGGAAAGAAGTCCGAGAGGATGGAGTTGGCGCCAGGCGTGCCACCGGCCTCCCCGACCCCAACGCCGATCCGTGCCCAGAGGAGCTGCCAGTAACTGCGCGCGAGGCCGGTGGCCGCAGTCAGCACCGACCAGGCGATCAGGCAGATCCCGATGATGTTGCGGCGGCTGCGGCGGTCGATCAGCCATGACAGCGGGAAGCCGAAAGTGACGTAGAAGATCGCGAGCGAGACGCCGGTGAGGAACGCGATGTTCGCGTCCGAGAGGTGCAGCTCCCGCCGGATGGGCTCGAGCACGGTGGATATCGAGTAGCGATCGGAGATGCTGAGCGTATAGACGAGGCACATCATTCCGGCGACGTACCACCGCTCCGCCAGCGATGCAGTCTGCACCGGCCCGGTACTCTCGTGAGGCATCACTTCAGGACCCATGCCGGTTTCTACGTCGCTCACGCGGTCCGCCTCGCTGTGACTTGCCTGATTGATGAGCTTACGCCTCGAGCTCCGCGACCGCCGGACCATGAGCCGGCTCCCGCACGAAGCCGAACTCCGCCGCGGCGTGGGATATCGCGTGATGCAAACTGACCGCGAGACTGCGGCCCGTCCAGATTTCGAACGCGGGCTCGTCGCCGGCGGTGTCTTCCAGGCGCCATAGCGTGACGCTCACGTAGCCGCAGACGGTCTGCGCCACATCGCCCGAGTGGAAGCTCCGCGGGTGAATGTCGATCGGAACCAGCTTGGCCAGTGTCTCGCGCACCTTGGGGCCTGTCAGCCGGAGGATGACATAGGCGTCGCTCTGGTCGGCAACGGACGCGCAGTGACCGAGCAACGTGCGCAATGACGAGGCGAAAGCGTTACCTGCGCTCTCGCACGTGGCGAGCCAGGTCTGGGGCCCGATGCCGGCGATGGCGACCTCACCGAGGCTGGCGCGCCGCGGCCCATGCGGCGGCTCGATGCCGAAATTGCCGCGAAAGAGCTCCGCCAGCCGGGCAGCCCGCGCCGTGCGCGCCGCGAGCCGCGCGATTCCGAGACCGTCCCGCTCGGCGGCGATCACCCCGCGGCCGTGACCGACGGCGGTCGGCAGTCCCGCGAAACACCCGCTTTCGATGCCTGTTGGATCCGCGCTCACGCTCAGCTCCTCAGCCGCTCACCGTCGGGATCGTAGGAGACCGGGCTCGTGATCTCGACCTCGACATCCTCGCCCGCCAGCGGATCGTGCGCCCTCATGCGCTCGCCGATTCGCTTCGGGCCACCGCTCACGAACCCGAGCCCGATCCAATGCTCCAGCGTCGGCGAGAAGGTCACCGAGCTGACGAAGCCCTGATCGTTCGCCAGTACGGGCTGCGCGTCGAGCCGCAGCAAATGCGCGCCCGCGGTGAGCCTCGCCTCGAGCCTGCAGGGCCGCACGCCGACCAGGGCCGGCCGGTCGGGCGCCGTCAGACCCGGTCTCGCCGCAAGCACTCGGCCGATGTAGTCCTTTCGTTGCGACATCATTCTCCCGAGCCCCAGGTCGTGCGCCGTCGTGGTGCCGTTGAGCTCGGCGCCGGCGACGTGTCCTTTCTCGATGCGCATCGCGCCGAGCGCCTCCAGGCCGTAGGGCACGACTCGCAGATGCTCACCGGCCGCGACGATTGCGCGTATGGCGGCATCCCCGCAGCGCGCGGGCACGGCGAGCTCGTAGGCGAGCTCCCCGGAGAAGGAGATGCGGAAGAGTCGCGCCGGCCGCCCCTGCCACTCGAGCTGGGCGCAGGCGAGATAGGGAAAGGCTTCGTTCGAGACGTCGACGACATCACCCAGCAGCCGCTCGAGGAGCGCCCGCGAGCGCGGGCCGGCGACGGCGAACTGCGCCCATTGCTCGGTCACCGGCGCGAGCTGGACGTCGAGGCCGGGCCAGAGCACCTGCCGCGCATGCTCGAGGTGCTGCAACACCCTGGCCGCATGGGCGGTGGTCGTCGAGAGCACGAAGTGATCCGGCGCGAAGCGGCCCACGGTGCCATCATCGAGCACAATCCCGTCCTCGCGCAGCATGATTCCGTACCGAGCCTTCCCCACGGGCAGACTCGAGATGACGTTCGCGTAGACCCGATCGAGAAAAGTCCCCGCGTCATCGCCCTGCACGTCTATCTTTCCCAGCGTCGACACATCGCAGACGCCCACACCTGTCCGCACGCCGAGGACCTCCCGTGTCAGCGTGCTCTTCCAGTCAGTCTCACCCCTGACCGGGAAGGCTCTCGCCCGCCGCCACTCGCCCGTATCGACGAAGCTCGCTCCCAGGCTCTCCGCCCAGCGATGACTCGGCGTGAGGCGGCATGGCCTGAAGTGAGGGCCGCGATGCGCTCCGGCGAGAGCGCCGATGGCAACCGGCGTGTACGGAGGCCGCGAGGTTATCGTTCCCAGATCGGCTGTCCTGCGGCCGGTGAGGTCGGCGATGAGGGCATGCCCGTTGAGGGCGGACGTCTTTCCCTGATCCGTGCCCATCCCCAAAGTCGTGTACCGCTTCAGCAGCTCGGCGGACTGAAAGCCTTCGCTCGCCGCGAGGGCAATGTCCCTGGCCGTAACGTCATGCTGGGGATCGACGAATGCCTTGCCGCGGTACCCGCCTACGAGCCAGAGCGGCGTGATGCCGACCTCCTCGTCAGCGACGCTCGGGGAAGTCTGCGCCGGCGCATCGAAACCCGCGGCCGCCGCCGCGTCGTTGCCAGCCGTGGCTCCCGCGCGCAGCGCTGCTGCCAAAGAGAAGTCGCCGGCCGCAGCGCCCACCGCAGTCATCGAGCGTGGCAAGTCCGCAGGCACGTAGGCACCGATCGCCTCGGACCACCGCGGCCGCGCTCCCAGGTGGGTGGACAGCGCCGTGTTGGGATTCCAGCCTCCGGTCACCGCGACCGCGTCCGCCGAGACGCGGATCGTGCGTCCACGGTCGTCGCGCACATCGATGCTGCCGACTCCTCTCGCGCCATGAGCATCGAGGATGTGCGCACCGAGCATAACGCGAAAGCCACGCTCGGCCGCCTGCTTTGCGAGTGCCGCCGGGATCTCACGGCGTGCATCGATCACCACGGGAACCTCGACATCAGCGTCAACGAGATCGAAAGCCGTCTTCCAGCCGTCATCGCATGTCGTGAAGACCGCAGTCCTGCGCCCCGGGCTCACCCTGAAGCGATTGACGTACGTGCGAACTGCCGAGGCGAGCATGACACCAGGGCGATCGTTGCCGCCGAAGACGATCGGCCGCTCGAGGGCGCCCGCGGCGAGCACCGCCCGGCGAGCAACGATCTTCCACAGCCGCTGGCGGGGCTGGTGCGCAGCGGGAAGAGGCAGATGGTCCGCCACACGCTCGAGCGCACCGTAAGTATTGCCGTCGTAGACCCCGAAAACGGTAGTGCGGGTCATGACCCGCACCTCGGGAAGCGAAGCAAGCTCTTCGGCGGCCTGCCTCGCCCAGAGCGCGCCGTCCTTGCCATCGATCTCGTGACGATCGCCGTTCAGGCGGCCGCCGAGGAGGAAGTCCTCGTCGCACAGGATCACCCGCGCGCCGGCTCTGCCGGCAGCCAGCGCCGCGGCGAGCCCCGCCGGACCGCCGCCGATGACCAACAGATCGCAGAAGGCGTGCGCCTTCTCGTACCCGTCGGGATCGGCCTCGAGGCTGGCGCGGCCCAGTCCGGCGGCTCGGCGGATGGCCGGCTCGTACACCCTCTCCCAGAAGGCCGCGGGCCACATGAACGTCTTGTAGTAAAAGCCCGCGACCAGCAGCGGAGACGCGATGGAGTTGATCGCGCCGAAGTCCAGCGCGAGCGATGGCCAGCGATTCTGGCTGCGGGCCTCGAGGCCATCGAAGAGCTCCACGACCGTC
>DASZYK010000104.1:0-4295 GCA_035545455.1 Steroidobacteraceae bacterium | reverse complement strand
CAGCGCCGTGATGCGCGCGCCCTCGGGCATTTCCCACAGCGGCTGAATGACGGCCGAATGCGAGGGCTGCACGCCCTTGAAGCCGGATGCGACGATCCACCGGCTGAATTGCTCCGTCATCGTCAGGGCGGCCAATCTCAGCAGCGCCCCCAGGAGCGGTCCGCGATCCGATTCCGACCTCGTGCTTGACATCAATGTTCGCCTACCTGACAATATTAGTCAGCCTACCGAACCAATGGTAACCAGATGATTCACCATGTGTCCATACCCGCGCGCCACCCCGAGCGCGTGGCGCGCGTTCTCGCGGAGCTTCTGGGCGGGTACGCCGGTCCCTTCATCGGTCCGATACCGGACGCGTGGGTTGTCTATCAGGAGGATGGCGTCGGCACGGGCATCGAGGTCTACAGCGAAGAGACAACCCTGGTGCCCAGTGAGCGCGGCGGCCTGGCGCAGCCCGCTCATCCGCCGGCGGCGGTTGCTTTTCATGCTCTGTTATCGGTGCAGGCGGATCGCTCCATGATCGAGCGCATCGGCGCCCGTGAAGGATGGCGGACGCAGCACTGCTGGCGCGGCCCGCCGGGCCGGCCGTTGTTCGAGCTCTACGAATTCTGGGTCGAGAATCGCGTGCTTCTCGAGCTCGCGACGGAGGACATGCTTCCGGGCTACATCAGTCTCGCCAATGGACCCGCGCAGCGCAGGCTGATGGAGGCGCGCGACAGGAATGGCGCAGGATAACCGGCGCAGGATTCCGATCAGAGGTCCTTGAGCAGCCTCAGCGCATCGTAGATCGCGGCGTGGGTATTGCGCGAGGCCACAGCGTCCCCGATCCTGAAGAGCTGGAACCGGCCCTGCGGGTTCCTGCAGAGGCTCTGCGGACGTCCCGCGATCAGGCGCTCGTGGTCGACTTCCCCGAGATTCGTGGACAGGGGCTTGAGCGCGAAATACAGCTCATCGTTCGGCACGGTTCCATTGTTGACCACCACCTGATCGATGCGCCGCTCCTGCCGCACTCCGCCATAGTCGCTGCCCACGACCGCGAGCAGCCTGCCGCCGTCGCGGCTGACGTGCTCGAGCCGGAAGGTGACCGTGAAAGTGACATCGAGTCTCTGCAGGGAGCGCATATAAGGCACGAGGTTCATGCCCATGACCTCGGGCGCGAGGCAGCGGTCCGGAGTCATGATCTCGAGCCGCGCGCCGCTGGCGGCGATGAGCTCGGCGGCCTGCAGGCCCGCATGGTCGCCCGCGTCATCGAACAGCAGCACGTCGGACCCGGGCGCGGCGCTTCCCGAGAGAATGTCCCAGCTCGAGACGACGAGATCGTTGCCTCGGACGAGAGCCTCGGTGTGCGGCATGCCGCCCGTGGCCACCACCACGACCTGCGGCGATTCCGAGAGAACATCGTCCGCCTCGGCCCAGGTCTCGAAGCGGAACCTGACACCGCGCGCGGCGCACTGTGTCATGCGCCAGTCGATGATGCCGGTCATCTCCCTGCGCCGGCGGCTGCGCGCGGTGAGCCTGACCTGGCCGCCGGGTTGCGAGGCCGCCTCGAGCACCACGACGTCGTGGCCGCGCTCGGCCGCGACGCGGGCCGCCTCCAGTCCGCCGGGTCCGGCGCCGATGATCACGACCTTGCGCCTGACTGCCGCGGATGCGATCCGGTGCGGCATGTAGAGCTCGCGGCCGGTGGCGGCATTGTGGATGCAATACGCGGATCCGCCCTGATAGATGCGGTCCAGACAGTAGTTGGCGCCGACGCACGGGCGGATGTCCTCCTCCCTGCCCTCCTTGATCTTGCGCACGATGTGCGGATCGGCGATATGCGCGCGTGTCATGCCCACCATGTCGAGCTTGCCCGCGGCGATCGCGTGCCGCGCCGTCGCCAGGTCCTGGATGCGTCCGGCGTGGAAGGTCGGCAATCCGATCTGCGCGCGGATCTCACCGGCGAAGTCGAGGTGCGGCGCGCTGGGCATGCCCTGAATCGGAATCACATCCGTCAGGCCTGCATCGGTATCGATGTGGCCGCGGATGATGTTGAGGAAATCCACCATGCCGCTCGCCCTGAGCCGCCGCGAGATCTCCAGACCCTCCTCGCGGCCGATGCCCCCCGCGAGCAGCTCGTCGGCCGTGTAGCGGATGCCGACGATGAAGCCGGGGCCGACCCGCTCGCGGATCGCGGCGAGCACTTCGAGCGTGAAGCGCATGCGGTTCTCGAGCGAACCGCCGTACGGCGCATCGAGCTCGTTGGTGAGCGGCGACCAGAATTGGTCCATCAGATGCCCGTAGGCCTCGAGCTCGATGCCGTCGAGTCCCGCCGCGCGCATGCGCTCGGCGGCGTCGGCGTAATCCCGCACGATCCTCCGGATGTCCCAATCCTCGATCTGCTTCGGGAAGGCGCGGTGCGCCGCTTCCTTGCGATGTGAGGGCGACACCACCGGCAGCCAGAACCCGCGGTCCCAGCGGGTGCGGCGGCCGAGGTGCGTGATCTGGATCATCACGGCCGCACCCTCCTCGTGACACGCATCCGCCAGGTCCTTCATCCAGGGCACCACCTCGTCCTTGTACAGGAGGATGTTGTTGAAAGCCGGAGGGCTGTCGCGCGATACCGCCGCCGAGCCGGCCGTCATCGTGAGAGCGATCCCGCCCCTCGCCCTCTCCACGTGATACGCGCGGTACCTCGCCTTGGGCATCCCGTCCTCCGGATATGCGGGCTCGTGCGCCGTCGTCATCAGCCGGTTGCGCAGGGTGAGGTGGCGCAGCTCGAAGGGCTGCAGAAGCGGATCAGCCGGTGTCGCCTGATCCCCGCTCGTCATGGCGCCCCGCGGAGGTAGCGCTCGACTGCGCCGCAGTACCAGTCGGAGAAGCGCAGCACGAGCTGCTCGGAGGTCTGTGAGTAGGGCCCCGGCAAATAGGCCAGCGACTCGACGCCGCGCTGGTTGTTCTCCGCAAGCGCCCGGTCCTGATCGTTGGTGGCGTTCCACACCTCGATGAGCCGCGCGAGGTCGTAATCGGCGCCCTCCACCGCGTCCTCGTGCACTATCCAGGTTCCCTTGACCGTGGTCTCGCAAGGGCCGGTAGGCAGCGCCTGGAAGAAGAACCCGTAATCCCCGACCACGTGATTGAAGCCATTCGGCTGGACCGCCCACCACATCGCCCCGACATCGCCGTCGCCGACCCGACCGAGCTTCCTGCCGACGGCCGGACGGCCGTCCATCGTATAGGACACCACCCCCTGGGCGAGCGGATAGCGGCCGATCTCGAACCAGGGGCCGATCACGGACCCGGTCTTCAGGCCCTTCGCCTCGCAGCGCGCCTCGTACTCGGCAATCCACGCGGCGGTACGGCCGGAAACGTCGGGTGCCGTGAAGTCGCTGTACGAGCGCATGAGCTGCGGGTGTCCCGCACGGCAGTGATAGCACTCGCGCGCGTTTTCCATCACGAGCTTCCAGTTGGCGCGCTCCACCAGGGTGACGGTATGCGCCACCCTCGCGCGCCCGAGCTCGTGCGGCTCGAGCATCGGCTCCAGGGCGGCGCGAAACGGAGCGAAGCTCGGCGGATCCTCACCGAGGCAGACGAATATCAGTCCCGCCACCGTCTCGACGCGCACCGGGGCGAGGCGATGGCTGCCGACATCGAATCCCTCGTGCATGCGCGGCGCGCTCACGAGCCGCCCCGCGAGGTCGTAGGTCCACTGGTGATAGGGACAGACGAGGCGCCGCGGCTGGCGGCCGCTCTCCTCCGTGCAAATGCGGGCGCCGCGATGACGGCAGGTGTTGAAGAACGCCGCGACCTCCCCTTCGCCGTCGCGCAGAACGATCACCGACGAGCCACCGACGCTCAGTGTCAGGTAATCGCCGGGACGAGGCAGCTGCGAAGTCAGTCCCGCCTGGAGCCAGTGCCGGTGAAAGATCGCTCGGCGGTCGAGCTCGTGCACCGCCGGATCGACGTAGAAGCCCTGAGGGAGCGCATGGCCCCGCCGCCGCTCGGAGAGCAGCGCACGCATCGCTTCCGCCATGATCATGGTAGGCCTCGCTGCGCCCTTTTTCAGGGTCAGGCGCCGGGGAAATGCCCGCCGCTCAAGCCTGCCAGAGTTCGCATCGGGATGCGATTTTCAGCAGCACGGTAGGAAATATGGCGGCCCGCAGGCCACGCGCTCATGCACTGCTTCGCGCCGCCATCCGACCTGGCCGCCGGTCCGACCACCCCTTATCAAAGCCGTCGGCTGCTCCGCCGGACGCCAGGAACCCCTTATTATTCCGCAACTTACTTGGCTGTCGCCTGATCTCGAGCTTCCGGGC
>DASZYK010000103.1:0-9708 GCA_035545455.1 Steroidobacteraceae bacterium | reverse complement strand
CGTGCGCGCTTTCGGCGCCCTCGCCGCCCGGCTGGATGTGCTCATCGTGGATACGGCGGCCGGAATCGCCCCGGGCGTGCTGCAATTCTCGCAAGCCTCGCAACACATCCTCGTCGTGATCTGTGACGAGCCGGCTTCGCTAACCGACGCCTATGCGCTCGTCAAGGTCCTGAGTCGCAATCACGGTGTCGGCCGGTTCCGGGTGCTGGCCAACCGGACTCGCGCGCCCGGCGCCGGCATCGAGCTCTTCCGGCGCTTCGAGCGCGTCACGGCGCGCTTCCTCGACGTTGTGCTCGAATTCGCAGGTGAGATTCCGGAGGACGAGTATTTGCGCCGCTCGGTACGCGAACAGCGCCCGGTGCTCGAAGCCTATCCGGCGAGCGCCGCCGCCAGAGCGTTCAAGAAACTGGCGACCGCTGCCGATACATGGCCAGTGCCGCCCGGTCCCCGCGGGAACATCGAGTTCTTCGTGGAGCGGCTGGTGCGACGGAACGCGGTGCGGCTGGAAGTGGTGCCATGAACGCGGCCACCGCGTACGGCACGCGCCGCGGGCCGGATGAGGCGAGCGAGCTGGTGACCCGCCATGCGGAGCTGGTGAAGCGGATCGCCTACCACCTGGTCGGCCGGTTGCCGCCCTCGGTGGAGGTCGACGACCTGATGCAGGCGGGGATGCTGGGACTGCTGGAGGCGGCCTCGAACTACGCGCCCAACCGCGGCGCGAGCTTCGAGACATATGCCGGCATCCGCATTCGGGGCGCCATGATCGACGCCCTGCGCAAGCTCGACTGGGCGCCGCGCTCGGTGCATCGCAAGGCGCGCGCGGTGGCGGCGGTGGTGCAGGAGATCGAGCGGCGCACGGGACGCGATGCGCGCGACACGGAGATCGCCGAGCGGCTCGGCGTGCCGCTCGAGGAGTACCACATGATCGTGCAGGATGCCGCGAGCTGCCGCCTGGCGGCGCTCGACGATACGACGGCGGAGGCGGCCGACGGCGCGGCCGATCCGTTCCGGGAGACCGCGGAGGAAGGATTCCGGGAGGCGCTGGCGGCGGCGATCGACGGGCTGCCCGAGCGGGAGAAGCTCGTGATGTCGCTCTACTACAGCGAGGGACTGAACCTCAAGGAGATCGGCGCGGTGCTGAAGGTGACCGAATCGCGCGCCTGTCAGCTCCACGGGCAGGCGCTCGTGCGGCTCAAGGCGCGGCTGGCGGATTGGCGTGACGGTTTGGCCGACGCGATTGCAACGAGACGAGGCAGGCAGTGAGCAAAGACATGAAATTCCTGGTGGTCGACGACTTCTCGACCATGCGGCGCATCATCAAGAACCTGCTGCACGACCTCGGCTACCCGAACGTCGCCGAGGCGGACGACGGCAAGACGGCCTTGCCGATGCTGCAGGCGGGCGGCTTCGACTTCCTCATCACCGACTGGAACATGCCCGGCATGCCCGGGCTCGACCTCATCAAGGCGGTGCGCGCCGACGCCAAGCTCGCCAAGATGCCCGTTCTCATGCTGACCGCGGAAGCCAAGCGCGAGCAGATCATCGAGGCGGCGCAGGCGGGCGTGAACGGCTATGTGATCAAGCCGTTCACCGCCGAGACGCTGAAGGAGAAGCTCGACAAGATCCTCGGCGGAGCGAAATGAGACCGTCATGTCGAACTTCCAGATATTGAAGTTGGAATACGGCGCCTGCGTCGACGCACTGTCGGAGGCGCTCCGCGGCGGCGATGAGACGGCGTTCTTCACCGCCGTCGATCACATCGTGCGCATGCGCGAGCCGCAGACCCTGACTGAAATCCGCAGGCTGACCGGCGACCTGCAGAAGGCGCTCGAGCGCTTCAGCATCGAGTCGCGCCTGGCGGACATCGCGGAGAACGAGATTCCGGATGCGCGGACGCGCCTCACCCACGTCATCAACATGACCGACGAGGCCGCGCACCGCACGCTCGATCTCGTCGAGCAGTCCGGACCGCTCGCGGAGCGCACCTCGCGCGAGGCGGCGGTCCTCATCGACTCCCTGCGGGCTTACCGGGAGCGTCCGTGGAGCGGCAGCGGCTTCGAAGGCGCCGTGCGCGCGATCGACGCCTTCCTGCCGGTGGTGCGCTCGCTCGAGGCGTTCCTGCCTGCGGCGCGCACCGACTCGGAGCAGATCCGCAGGAACCTCGCCGACGTGCTGCTCGCGCAGGGCTACCAGGACCTGACTGGCCAGATCATCCGCAGCGTCATCAAGCTCGTGGGGGAGCTCGAGGAAACACTCGCCAGCCTGACGAGGCTTTCCGGGGACGTGGTCGAGCATGCGACCCTCGGAGAAAACCCGGACAAGGGCCACGGACCGGTGGTGCCGGGAGTCACGCGGGGAGAAGTCGCCACCGGCCAGACAGACGTCGATGAGCTGCTGTCGGGCCTCGGCATGTAAGGGGCCGCAATGGACATCCTGAGCATCGTCGGACTGGTGCTCGCCGCCAATGCCGTGCTGCTCGGCGCCGTGCTGCGCGGCGCCGGCCTGATGGCGCTCGTCTCCATGGAGGCATTCATGGTGGTGGGGGTCGGGACGATCGCCGCGACCTGCATCCAGACACCGCTGCCGGTGATGAAGCACGCGATCAGGATCTTTCCCTGGATCGTGCGCCCGCCGTCCCGCGACGGCCGCCAGATCATCAGCAAGATCGTCGAATGGAGCAACACCGCCCGCAAGCAGGGCCTGCTCGGCCTCGAGCCGCTCATTGCGCGCGAGTCCGATGCGTTCGTGCAGAAGGCGCTGCAGCTGGTGGTCGACGGCAGCGAGCCCGAAGCGATCAGCAATGCCATGTACGTCGAGCTCAACATGCGCGAGCATGCCGACATCACGGCGGCGAAGATGTTCGAGGGCGCCGGCACCTATTCGCCGACGCTCGGCATCATCGGCGCGGTGCTCGGCCTGATGGCCGTGCTGCAGAACCTCACGGATCCTTCCAAGCTCGGCGCCGGAATCGCCTCGGCTTTCACCGCCACGATCTACGGCATCAGCCTGGCCAATCTCTTCTTTCTTCCGGTCGCCGCGAAGCTCAAGGGCATCATTCACCGCCAGACGCAGTTCCGCGAGATGATCATCGACGGGATGATGTGCATCGCGCAGGGCGAGAACCCGCGGGCGATCGAGGCCAAGCTGCAGGGTTACCTGCACTAGGGTCCGTGCCATGCGCCGCAAGAGAAGACACGACGAAGAGCACGAGAATCACGAGCGCTGGGCCATTCCCTACGGCGATCTGCTGACGCTGCTCCTCGCGTTCTTCGTCGTGATGTACTCGATCTCCTCGGTGAACGCGGGCAAGTACCGCGTCCTTTCCGATTCCCTCTATGCGGCCTTCCGCGGCGAGCCGCGCACCCTGGAGCCGATCGAGGTCGGCCACAAGCGCGTGGGCTCAGGAGCCGACATCCGCGTCAGCATCGTCCAGCAGGCGACCCTCAAGGGGCAGCCGCGCTCGCTCCTCGCGCCGGTGCCGTTGGCGATCTCCACGCCCATTCCCAACGCGCCGTATCACGGCGACATCCCGCCGCCCGGCAACGAGACCGGCGTCAGGGCCGCCACCGGACCCGTGCATCCGGCGGATGCGGCACAGGCCGCGAAGGCTCAGGAGGCGGCGATCATGCTCAAGCGCGTCGCCGACGACGTCGTCAAGGCGATGGCCGGCCTCGTGAAGAAGAACCTGGTCGTCGTCCGCCGCAAGCAGTACTGGATCGAGGTCGAGATCCGCACCGACATCCTGTTCCCGAGCGGCAGCGCCCGGCTCGCTCCCAGCGCTGTCGACATCATCCGCCGGCTCGCCGACGTGGTTGCGCGATTCCCCAACCCGGTCCGGGTCGAGGGATTCACCGACAACGTGCCGATCCGCACGCTCCAGTTCTATTCCAACTGGGAGCTCTCGGCCGCGCGCGCCGGCAGCGTCGTGCACGTGCTCTCCGATCGCGGCGTGGCCAGGGACCGCCTCGCGGTCGTCGGGTTCGGCGACCAGCACCCCGTCGCGAGCAATGCAACCGCGCAGGGACGCAACGCCAACCGCCGTGTGACGGTCGTCATACTTTCGACCGCGCCGGGCACTCCGTCCGATCCGAGCTGGGTGCCAAACAGCAGCTCGGTGGCTTCCACTGGCACGGTTCCTGCACGATAACTCCTGACACGGTCCGTTCCGCGCCGGATTTCCGACACGGCCGGCGCGTCACGTGAACTGCATCACAGGAGCCGCGCGCATGACTCTGCCCTCCACCGAATTCCTGCTCGTCGCGGGACGCGCGGTCTTCCTCGTCTTCTCCTTCGTGGTGGCCAGCATCAGCTTCACCGCCTGGCGCCGCGCCACGCGCCGGCAGACCGCCGAGGTGCTGTCGCAGACGCAGATCGTGCTGCAGCGGCTCGCGGAGCTCGAGGCGCGCGTGGACGCGACCCGGTCCGCGATTGCGGAGCTCGGCCAGCGCCTGGATCGGCCCGCCGCCTCCGCCGCCGCCCACGCGCCCTCGCCCGGCTACCAGATCGCGATCCGGCTCGCGCGCAGCGGGGCGAGCCGCGATGAGCTGATGGCGAGCTGCGGCCTCACGCTCGCCGAGGCCGAGCTCGTCAGACGGCTGCATGGACCGCACGCTCCGGAACTGCGTCAAGTTTCGTAGTCCCCAACTCAAGAGCCGCGTCACACGGGCCGATACCGGCGCTGTACCGGAAGTCACGCCTCGAAGAACGCGCGCCGATCCAGATTATGAAAACCCGCAAGCACCATACGCAGGTCAGGAAACGCGCGCGCCGCCTGCCGGCGAAGCGGACCGCGGCGCAACACCGGCCGGCAGCCGCCCGCGGCAAGACCGCGCCCGGATCATCGACGGCGAGCCGCCTCCACGCGGCCGACGGCTCGCTGGCGCTGGCGGCCGAGTGCACGGCGGCCGAGGCGGATGCTCTCAAATCGGACCTCTCGCGCCGGCTCGATGATCCGCAGCCGGTCACGGTGGATGTGAGCGCCCTGGAGCGCGTAGACACGGCGGGCCTGCAGCTCCTGGCCGCCTTCGTACGCGACCGGCGCGTGGCCGGCCGCGCGGTTCGATGGCGCGGCCGGGCCACCCCACTCGGCACGGCGGCGCGTCTTCTCGGCCTCAACGACATGCTCGAGCTCCCCGGCGAGGTCGGCTGATGACCGTCGATCTGACACAGTTTCACGACGCATTCTTCGAAGAGAGCTTCGAGGCGCTCGATTCCATGGAGGCGGCGCTGCTCAAGCTCGATGTCGGCTCCCCCGAGCCGGAGCTGATCAACACCATCTTCCGCGTGGCGCATTCGATCAAGGGTGGCAGCGCGACGTTCGGCTTCTCGGAAATCGCCTCCTTCACCCACAGCCTCGAGACGCTGCTCGATGAGCTGCGCAGCGGAACGATGCCCGTCACGGTGGCGGTATCGGACCTGCTGCTGAAGTCGGTGGACGTGATGCGCGCCATGCTGCGCGCGGTGCAGGCGAAGCAACCGATCGACGCCCAGCGGGTCTCGGACCTGCAGTTCGATCTGGAGCTGGCCATTGCGCAGAAGAGCGCGGCACCAGTCGCCTCACCTGGATCCGCCGCCGCACCGGCCGCGTCCGCGGCGGACGGCGCCCAGGCCTTGGCTCCCCGCTGGCGAATCCATTTCCACCCCTATCGCGAGCTGCTGGCGCGCGGCAACGACCCAATGCGCATGCTGCGCGAGCTCGCCGCGCTGGGGGAGCTCGATGTGCGGGTGGACGCGCAGACCCTGCCGCCGCTCCCCGAGGTCAACCCGCAGGACTGCTATCTCGCCTGGTCGCTGGAGCTCCCGGGTGAAGTGCCGGAGGAGTCGATCAGGCAGGTATTCGAGTGGGCCGAGGGCGACTGCGATCTGACCATCGAGCGGCTGCCGGGCGGTCCCCCCGCAATGGCGGAGCCCGTGCCCGCAACGACGACGAGCTCCGCTCCCGTGACGCCCGCACCTGCGCCGGCGCAGACCGCCGTCTCGCCGCCGCCCGCTCCCGCGCCGGCGGCGGCAGCGGCGATTCCGCGCCCGGAGCCGGCGGCGAAGCCCGAGACCTCCATGAGCGGACTCGGCGACTCGGGCTCGATCCGCGTGAGCGTCGAGAAGATCGACGAGCTCATGAACACCGTCGGCGAGCTCGTCATCACGCAGGCGATGCTGAGCCAGCTCGGTTCCCATTTCGACGGGCCGGACGCGGAGAAGCTGCGCGGCGGCCTCGCGCAGCTGGAGCGCAACATGCGCGAGCTGCAGGAGAGCGTCATGCGCGTGCGCATGCTCCCGATCAGCTTCGTGTTCAGCCGCTTTCCGCGGATGGTGCGCGATCTCGCCCAGCGTCTCGGCAAGCAGATCGAGCTCAAGCTCACCGGCGAGCAGACCGAGCTCGACAAGACGGTGCTCGAGAAGATCGGCGATCCGCTGGTGCATCTCGTGCGCAACAGCATCGATCACGGCATCGAGTCGCCCGAGGCGCGGGTCGCTGCCGGCAAGCCCGCCGAAGGCACCGTGCACCTCGACGCGTGTCATCGCGGCGGCAACATCGCAGTGGAGGTCAGTGATGACGGCGGCGGCCTCGACAAGGAGCGCATCCTCGCCAAGGCGCGCTCCCGCGGACTCGTCGGACCCAACGATTCACTGACGGATGCGGAGATCTACGAGCTGATCTTCGTACCCGGATTCTCCACCGCGGAGAAGACTACGGATCTCTCCGGACGCGGCGTGGGAATGGACGTGGTCCGCCGCAACGTGAAGGAGCTCGGCGGCAAGATCGAAGTGAAGAGCGAGCCCGGACGCGGCTCGCGATTCATCATCACCCTGCCGCTGACGCTCGCGATCGTGGACGGCCAGTCCGTGGCGGTCGGCACCGAGACCTACATCGTGCCGCTCATCTCGATCGTGGAGTCGATGCAGCTCAAGGCGAGCGGCGTCACCCGGCTCTCCGGCCACAGCGAGGTGCTCTCCTTCCGCGGCGATTACCTGCCGATCATCCGGCTGCACGAGCTCTTCGGGGTCGAGCCGCGCTCGCGCGCCCTGCACGAGGGGCTGGTGGTCGTCGCGGAGGGCGACGGGCGGCGGGTGGGCCTCTTCGTGGACGATCTGCTCGGGCAGCAGCAGGTGGTCATCAAGTCTCTGGAAGCCAACTACGGCCACATCGAGGGCGTCTCGGGCGCGACGATCCTCGGCGACGGCTCGGTGGCGCTCATTCTCGATGTACCGGGGCTCATCCGCGCCGCCTCCATGCGGGCGGCGGCGTGAGGCTCACGGCGGTGAAGACGAGGAATCACAATCATGTCCACTAACGCGGTCGAGCGGCAACAGGGCTCCGTCACCGGAGCCCACCAGGTCCTGACCTTCGTGCTCGGCAACGAGACCTACGGAGTCGACATCCTGCGGGTGCAGGAGATCCGCGGCTGGTCCGCGGTGACCAAGATTCCGCACGCGCCCTCGCATGTGCTCGGAGTGCTGAACCTGCGCGGCTCGATCGTTCCGATCGTCGATCTGCGGATGCGCTTCGCCCTGGAGCGCGCGGAGTACACCGCGGTGACGGTCATCATCGTGATGTCCGTCAACACGCCGGCCGGTCGACGTGATTTCGGTGTGGTGGTGGATGGAGTATCGGACGTGGTCGACGTCAATCCCGCCGAGGTGAAACCGGCGCCGGAGCTCGGCTCGCGCTCCGCGACGGAGCACATCCGCGGCCTTGTGTCGGTGGCGGAGCGCATGGTGGTGCTCCTCGACATCGACCGCCTGATCGGCCGCGACCTCGCTCTTTCCGCCGGCGTCGACGGCGAAGAAGCGCTCGCAGCCAGCGCCGCCTGACCGGAGTCAATGATCAAATGAGCGTCACGAGAAACATCGTCGCGGAGACCCGCGAGGTGATCAACGCCGCCTCGCAGGGGGATCTCACCCGCCGGCTCGATACCCGCATCGACAGCCCCGAGCTGCGCGTCATGGCCGAGGGGATCAATTCGCTCCTCGAGAGCATGGCCGGCCTCGTCCGCGGCGTCACGTCGACCGCCATCGAGGTCAATCGCACGGCGGAGGAGATCTCCGCCGGCAATACCAATCTCTCACGGCGCACCGAGGAGCAGTCCGCGTCCCTCGAGGAGACCGCCTCGTCCATGGAGGAGATGACCACGACGGTCAAGCAGAACGCCGACAACGCGGCCCAGGCGAGCCAGCTCGCCCTCGCAGCGCGGGATCAGGCGGAGCGCGGCGGCGTGGTGGTGAACCAGGCCGTGACGGCGATGGCGGACATCAAGCAATCCTCCAAGAAGATCGCCGACATCATCGGCGTGATCGACGAAATCGCCTTTCAGACCAACCTGCTCGCGCTGAATGCGGCGGTCGAAGCGGCGCGCGCCGGCGAGCAGGGCCGCGGCTTCGCGGTGGTGGCGAGCGAGGTGCGCAGCCTCGCGGGCCGCTCCGCCACGGCCGCCAAGGAGATCAAGGGACTCATCCAGGACTCCGTGCGCAAGGTCGAGGACGGCTCTGCCCGTGTCACGCAGTCCGGCCACACGCTCGAGGAAATCGTCGCCTCCGTGAAGAAGGTGTCCGACATCGTCGCCGAGATCGCGGCCGCGTCCCGCGAGCAGTCGGCCGGCATCGAGCAGGTCAACCGCGCCGTCATGCAGATGGACGCCCTCACTCAGCAGAACGCCGCGCTCGTGGAGGAAGCGACCGCCGCGGCGCAGAGCATGGCGGATCAGGCGCGGGAGCTGAGCGAGACCGTCGGCCGGTACCACATCGCGCACGAGGCGGCTCACGCGCTGCGCGCCCCGAGAGTCTCATCCATGGGAGCTGTGCGCGTGGCGCGCAGTGCCTGAGTCCCCGCCATGAACAAACTGGCACTCAACCGTCTGAATCTCTGGCAGAAGCTGGGAGCGCTCGTCCTGGCGATGTTCGTGCCGGCGGTCCTGGTCGGGTTCTTTTATTTCACCGCCATGGGCGGCGAGCTGAGCCAGACCCGCGGGGAGCTGCAGGGAATCGGCTTCCTGCAGGCCATCGACTCCGTGGAGTCCAACTTCCTGGCGCACGGCGCCCGCGCGTTCGTCTTCGCGAGCGGCGATGCGGCGAGCCGCGCCGCCGTGGTGGCGAAGCAGCAGGAAGCCGACGCGGCAATGGGCCGGCTCGAACGAGCCGATGAGCGGCTGGGCCAGCTCTACGGCGTCAGCGAGGATGTCGCCAGCTTGCGCTCGCAGTGGCGCACCGAGGCCGCCGCAAGCCTCTCCCAGCCCGCGTCCCAGGTGGCGGATGCGCACGCCGCGCTGATCGACCGCTTGAACCAGATCTCCGCCGCCGTGTCCGTCGGCTCCGGAATCGCCTCGGACCCGGACCAGACTACCCGCACTCTGATCGAGATCGGCTCCGAATATGCGCCGGCGGCGCTGGCCGGGTCGGACAGCATGCGCCGCTTCGCCGTCGACGCCGCCTCCAAGAGCTATCTCGGCGGCGACGATGGCATGGGTGTCGCGATCTACCGCAGCCGGGTGCTCTCCAGGCTGGCTCAGATCGAAGCGGGTCTGGCGGTGCTGCCGCCGGCTGTGCGCGCTCCGCTGCAGGCCGATTTCGACTCGGCGGAGCAGCTCTTCCGCACCTTCGACGGCGTGATCGACTCGCAGATCATCAACGCCTCGAGCCTGAAGACCAGCGGCGGCGCGATCTATGGCGCCGGTGTCCCGGCGAGCCAGGCGTTGCAGAAGCTGTCCGCGGACA
>DASZYK010000102.1:0-6539 GCA_035545455.1 Steroidobacteraceae bacterium | reverse complement strand
GCTTCGGCGAGCCGGCGCTGCTCGGCACGGCCGAGGGCGACACCGTGCACGACGAGGGTGTTGGGCCGCAGGCACCCGAGGCGCTCGAGCCGGCTGAATTCCTCGTGGGCCTCCCGGTCGACGCCTTCCGCCGCGTGAATGATCCAGGGCCAGTCCGCGGGCGTGCGCCGGTGGCTCTCGCGCACCTTCGCCCCGCCCTCGATGTAGAGGGAATGCGCCCAGCCGAAGCGCGTCAGCACCCGGACCGGGAATTGCGGCTCACACAGGCTCGAGTGCAGCGGATCGTGGTGCGCCACGGTCGTCGCGCCGCTCAGCAGGTTCTTCACGCCGCCGAGGAACAGGCGGTCCGCGAGCGGCACGGCAACCGCCGACTTCAGCGGTCCTTCCCGCCGCCGCAGGCGGTCGATGTCGGCGATCCAGCCGCGCACGTGCGAGTAACGGCGTGCCGGCTCGAGCCGGGGCAGATGATTGAGCTGCAGGTGGTCGTGCGCGTTGATCAGCCCCGGCAGCAGCCGATCGCCCGCGAGATCCAGGATCCGCTCGCCCGCGCGCGGCGGCTCGCCCACGGCGGCGATCCGCGAGCCGGCCAACTTGACGGCAGTGCGGTCGCCGCCGCCCAGGTCGGCGTTGACGAGAGTCAGCGTGTGGGAACGATGCATCGCGGCGCTCACTTGCGCATCCGGACGGCGAGCACGATGGGCAGGCCATGCCAGCGGCGGTAGAACTGCGCCGAGCCCGGGAAGGCCTCGCGCAGCTCGAAGCCGACCCGGACTTCCCGTATCCCCTCGATCGCGAGCCCGGCGGCAGCCGCCGCGCGCGCGTGAGCCGCCACCGGATGGCAATGGTGTGGAACGGAGTGCTCGCACCCCTCCGCGTCGCGGAACCGGCGGGCGTGCCCCTCTTTCGCCGCCCGCGGATGGAAGTCGGAATAGATCAGCACGCCCCCCGGCGCCAGCACGCGCGCCGCACCGCTCATGAAGGCATCGAGGTCCGGCGCGTGGCCGACGGCCAGCCCACAGACCACGGCGTCGAATGTCCGGCTCGCGAACGGCAGCCTCGTCATGCTTCCCTGGACGGTCATCGCGCCCGCGACCTGCCGCAACATCTGCGCAGAGCGGTCGAGCGCGGTGACGCTCGCCGCGCCCTCGGCGGCGATGAGCCGGGCATAACGGCCCGATCCACAGGCGAGATCCAGCACTCGCAGGCCGGTCATGCACGGCCACAGCCGCCGCATGGCCTCCTGCTCCGCCCGCATGAGCGGGTTGTGCGGCACGGGCGGATAGTCCTCGGCCCAACGCTCGTAGATCGCCAGAGTCATTCGCTCTTCGGAGACGCTCAATTGAGGTTCCGCCACATCGAGCACACGCAGGTCACGCACTCGGCCCGTGCGCCCGCCCGGATGGCGGATCGAAGCGACGCCATCTCAGCGTGATTCAGTGCTTCATCGAGCCCATCGCGCACCGACGCATCCGCCGGCCCGCCGATGAAGAAGCACGGGCTGACGCCGCCCTTCGCATCGACGACGGCCGAAAACTCCGGAGCGTTGCAGCGCACCGGGGGATAGGCGCCCAGCCCGCATATCGCTGAGAAGTAATGCAGGATGCGCCGCAGCTTCCGCGGGCTTTCGGCGATGAAGCCGGAGGCGAACGCCTCGCCTCGCTCATGCTCCAGCGCGAGCAGCCGCTCCTCGAGCTCACCGATCTCCCCGGGCCGCAGCGCCAGGTCGGACTCGAAATCCCCGCCGCGCGCGAACGCGTGCGGGTTGGCGACGTCCACCGCAAGAAAGGAGATCTGCCGCGCCCCGAGCCGGCGGGTGAGATCGACGAGCGGCGTGAGCTGTCTGAAGTTGGTGCGCTGCACCGTCACCCGCACCGTGACGTTCACGCCGGTGTCCGCGGCTGCGCGGATTCCCTTGCATACGACATCGAAAGCATCCACGCCGCGGATCGCCGCATAGGTCGCGGGATCGGCGCCGTCCAGCGAGACGGTGATGGCGCGAAAGAGCGCGCCGGCCCGCTGCGCGTGCTTCGCCAGCGACAGCCCGGAAGTCAACAGCCAGACATCGAGACCCGCATCCCCGAGCAGCGCCGCGATCGCCGCCCAGTCCCGGTTGAGGAGCGGCTCGCCCCCCGAGAGCACCGCCGTCTCGGTCCCGAGGCGGCGCAGGCTCGGCAGCAGCCGCGAGACCGCCGCGAGGTCGAGATCGGCGCGCCCGTGCCTCCAGTAGTCACACGTCCGGCAGCGGGAATTGCAGCGCTCGGTCAGGTAAAGCGTCACCAGCGGCAGACGCCGCAGCGGCGTACTCGGTTCGCGCGGGAGGGCTGACAAAGTACAACTGAGTACCCCGCCGCCTGGCGGCGGTTCATCGGACCGGGAACCCGCCCGTCAGGCGGGATCGAGCGCGAGCAGTGCGAAGGTGGCGAGCCAGTGCTCGCCCATGTAGTCGCCCGCGACGTGCTCCAGGGCGCTCGCCAGGTGCAGGTCGACCGCCGCCTCCGCCCGGGCCTGCAGCGGATCCGCCGGCGGCAGCTGCGCGAGGATGCGCCGCCAGCACCAGGCCCGGGAGAGATTCAACCCGTCCAGATGAGCGATCTTGCCGTCGGTGCGGTCGCTGACGACGGCGGGGGTGAAGAGCACCGCGGGCTCACCGCGCGCCGCGCGCGGCAGGAATGCCGCCAGCCAGGCCGCGAAGTCCTCCTTCGGCATGACGTCGGCCATCAGCGCGGCCTCGATGAGCGCCGGCGAGAGGAACTCATCCTGCGACGGCTCCCAGGCCGGACAGTCCCGGTCCGCGCGGTACCAGCGCAGCGCCGCCTCGGCGCAAAGGCCGGCGAACGCGGAATTGCGGGCCGCCACCGCGTATTCACGCGCAAGCAGCAGCGCGAATGCGGTATTCGAGTGGACCCCGGCGCGTACCGGGTACGTGGCGAGCGGCAGATACGCCTCGAAGCGGCGCACGAATTCCTTCGCGAGCGGCGCCAGAGCGGCGGCCCAGCGGCGGCCTTCGGCGCTCTCATGCCGCAGAAGCTCCGCCTGCAGCGCGAGCGCCCAGGCCCAGCCGTAGGGCCGCTCGAAGCCGCGCGTGGCGGGCTGCTCGAGATACGCGAGCTCGCCCGCGACCTTCCCGGCCGTGAGCTGCGCATCGAGGAGCGCGCCGATGGCCGCGGCCACCGGCAGCCTCGGAAAACGGCGCTGGAGCCTGGCGAGCAGCCAGTGACCGTGCACGCAGGAGTGCCAGTCGAAGCTGCCGAAGAAGACGGGATGGAGCTCGCGTGGGCTCCTCACGTCCTGCGGACCCGTCATGACGTGATCGAGCTTGCTGGGGTACTCGCGCGTCAGATGGCCGAGCGCGATGCCCGCGAAGCGCGCGGCGATTTCCGCGGTGAGCGTCTGCGGCACGGAGCACCTCCCTCAGAATCGATACACGAGCAGGTACATCAGCACGATGTTGCAGACGAGCAGCGGAATCGCCGTCGGGATCTGCGCCCTGATCACCCCGTTGCGGTCCGGCAGCTCGAGCAGCGCCGCCGGCACGATGTTGAAGTTGGCTGCCATCGGCGTGACGAGCGTACCGCAGTATCCGGCGAGCATGCCAATCGCGCCCATGATGGCAGGGTCGCCGCCGAAGCGGTGGACGATGAGCGGCACGCCGATGGCCGCGGTCATGACCGGAAACGCGGCGAATGCATTGCCCATCACCATGGTGAAGAGCGCCATGCCGATGCAGTAGGCGGACACCGCCGCGAAGGGGTGGCCGAGCGGCAGCCAGGTGGTCGCGATGCGCCCCACAGCTCCGCCGACACCCGAGAGCGCGAACACCGCGCCGAGGGAGGCCAGCATCTGCGGCAGGATGATGGCCCAGCCGATCGCATCGCAAAGGCGGCGGCCCTCTTCCACGGGCGCGATCGCCGGGGGCCTGAAGCGCAGCAGCGCCACGACCAAGGCGATGACGATGCCGAGGGCGAGCGCGATCAGCGTCACCTGCTTCGGGTCCGCGAGAGGCGCGCCGCCGATGCTCACCCTGCCCAGCGTCAGTGTGCCGGCGATGGCGATGGCGGGAATGACGAGAGCCGGCGCGAAGATGACATTGCCTTTTGCTCTGGCGCTCGCTTCGCGCTCCTCGACGGACGTCGTCCGGGGAGATCCCACGCCCATCGCGCCCGCGCCGAGCGCCATGAGCGCGAGCACGAGTATGCCGTTGGCGAGATCTCCCAGGCGGGAGCCGAAGAGAAAGCTCACGGCGAGCAGCCCCCAGAAGGCGCCGTTGCCGAAGCGCTTGCGGTTGGCACGGTCCCCGAAGCTGCGCGCCGCGATGGCGGCGAACATGAGCCCCGCGAGCCCGTAGACTGCCTGGATGCCGATCAGAGCGGCTTCTCCCTCGCCAGGCGCTTGAGGCGCGCATCGAGCCGCCAGAGGCGCAGGCCATGGATGGCGAACGCCATCAGCGCCGTCGGGATGGCCCAGAGGGACAGGCGAAGCGGCGGAATGTCGAAGCCGCTTTGCTGCAGGAATCCCTTGATGAGGAGGATGGAGCTGACCGCGATGAAGATGTCCTCGCCGAAGAATGCGCCCACGTTGTCGGCGGAGGCGGCATAGGCGCGAATGAGATGGCGGACGCCGCTCGAGATTTGCCCGTGCCGCACCTCGGCGGCGGCCTCGGCCATCGGCGCGATCAGCGGCCGCACGGTCTGCGCCTGTCCGCAGAGCGAGGTCAGTCCGAGCGCCGCGGTGACCTGCCGCAACACCATGTAGGCGATCAGCAGGCGTCCCACCGTCGCCGCGCGCACCCGGGCGATCAGCATCCGCGCCCGCTCCTGCAGGCCTTCGCGCTCGAGGAGCCCGATCACCGGCAGGATGAGCCAGATGATCGAGACATAGCGGCTGTCGTTGAAGGCCTTGCCGAGCGCGGCGACGATGTGAAGCGGCGCCAGCCCGGCGGCGATCCCCGTCGTGAGCGCCGCCGCCACGATGACGAGCAGCGGATTGATGCCGGCGGCGAAGCCGGCGACGAGCACGGCAATGCCGAGCAGCGGCCAGAGGCTCATCCGGCCACACCGCGCTGCTCGACTATCTGCCACCCGCCCCGTCGACTCACGCGTCCAATGCTACTCCTGCCGAGCGCTGGCAGTCGCGCTCGCTGGTCGCAGGCGGATTTCGCCCCGACCCCTCACGCGTCAATGGGCGCCGGTCGGAGAGCCCGCCGGTTGGCCGGGGCGAGTCAAGGCCTGGTTCGGAATGAACCGTCCGCCATGCACGATCGTGGCGAGGATCTCCTCGGAGCGCTTCAGCCACGCATCCTGCTTCTGCGGCGTGAGGTTGTTGTGCTCGGACTCGATCATCGGCACGGCCTCCTTGGGAGCGGGAATCTCATCGAGCTCCGTCCAGATGCCCACGGGCGGCGCCGTGGTGTCGATGAAGCCCAGGGCGATGAGCGTCGGCGCGGTGATGCGCGGCGCGAAGTTGACGGTATCGAAATAGAGCGCGGTCCTCATCACCCGCGGGTCGCCCGCGTCCCAGTTGGGATAGCCGGCCCGGCGGCCATGCAGATTGCCGTTCGAGTCGGCGCCCGAGGGCTCGTTGACGAGCACCGCGCTCACCTTGCCGGGATTCAGGCCGGCGGTGACGAGACTCTGCTGTCCGCCCATGCTGGTGCCCGTCAGCACCACGGTCCTTCCGTCCCAGCGGGGCGAGCTGCGGATGTATTCCAGCGCGCGCGTATCGCGCAGGTACATGTCGAGAAAGTACGAAGTGTCGCGGCTGCGGTCGCCGATCGTCTGATAGTCCTGCGGCACGCCGGTCCCCTGATCCGGCTGCAGGTCGTGGGAGTCGACGTCGAGCGTCAGCCAGCCCTCCGCCGCGCGATTGGTGGCCCAGGCGGTCTGCAGCGGGTACACACCTGCCCACTGATAGAGGATGAGCGCCGGAAATTTCCCGCGCCGGTCCGGCATGGCGAGATAGCCGTGCACGTGCGAGCCCACGCTGTCGAGCCGCACCCGGAAGAGCTTCACGCCGGGCTGGCTCGTCGGCATGGGCGTGAGCACCGGATTCGCCGGAATGCGCTCGAGCCTCGCGAGCTGCGCCGCCCAGAATGAGCCGAAGTCGGCCGGGGCGGGAACCGACGGCTCGAGAAGCGTCGGCGCCACCGCGGCCCCGAGGGTGGCAACGCGGTCCTCGGCGAATGCGCCGAAGGGAAATTCCGGGTGCAGGAGCTCATAGCCCGGGTACTTCCCGAGCAGCGGCTTCAGCGCCGGATCGCTCTTCTCGAGCAGCGCCTTCAGATCGCGGTTCACCTGCGCGTACTCGGACGGCGAGAGCATCGACGGGAAGCCGGCCTGGTAGTCGACGACGACGTACACCATGGCCGGCTGATCGAACGTCGTCTCGATGGTGGCCTTGCCGGAGCTGAGATCGAAGCTTCCGGTCTTGACCACGTCGAGGTTGTTGCTCTTGATGGTGTAGCTGAAACGGCCCTTCGGCGGCGCCTCGTCCCCCGCGACCGTCACGGTCCAGCCGACCTTGTCGCCGAGCGCGTAGATGCC
>DASZYK010000101.1:0-2453 GCA_035545455.1 Steroidobacteraceae bacterium | reverse complement strand
CGCTCCCGCGAAGAGAACCTCCTCCACGATGCCGCGGCTGAGGTAGTTCGACGAGCAAAGGCCGTTGCGCGAGCGCGCGATCTCGATCTCCTCCGGACGGACGACTGCCACGACCTCGCGCTCGCGCGCCGGCACGCCGGGCACCGGGCCGGGCACCGCCACCGGCGGCGGGCCCCAGCGCGGCCCGTCCGCGCCCTGCCGCGCCAGAATCAGGTTGGCTGCTCCGAGGAAGGTCGCCACGAAGCGCGTCGCAGGCCGCGTGTACAGGTCCTGGGGTTTGCCGGTCTCGAGCAGCCGGCCGAGATTCATGACGCCAATCCGGTCGGCCATGGCGAACGCCTCCTCCTGATCGTGCGTCACCAGAATGGTCGTGATGCCGAGCTCGCGCTGCGCCTCGCGGATCGTGCGCCGCAGCCCCTCGCGGATCTTGGCGTCGAGCGCCCCGAAAGGCTCATCGAGCAGCAGCACCTCCGGCTCGTGGGCGAGAGCCCGCGCCACGGCCACGCGCTGCTGCTGCCCGCCGGAAAGCTCCCCCGGCAAGCGATCGTCCAGACCTTCGAGGGCCACCAGGCGCAGCAGCTCCTGCCGTCTGCGGCGGCGCTGCGGCGCGCGGGTGCGCCGCACGCGCAGCGCGAACTCGATGTTCTGCGCGACGGTCATATGCCGAAACAGGGCATAGTTCTGGAACACCAGCCCCACGCCACGCCGCCTCGCCGCCACATGCGTGACATCGCGCCCGTGCAGCGCGATCCGGCCGTGGTCCAGCCCGCAGAGCCCCGCAATCGCCCGCAGCAGCGTGCTCTTGCCGCTGCCGCTCGGACCGAGGAGCACGAAGAATTCTCCGTCCCCGATCTCGAGCGAGACATCGTTGACGACAGGTACGCCCTGGTAGCGCTTGGTCAGTTGGTCGAGCGTGATCGACACGCGGCCCATCGTAATAGCGCCGCCGCATCTCGTCAGTCGCGCCCCGGTTACCGGCTGGTGACAAACGGGTTACGCCGCGCCGGCTGCGGGCCGGCAGCATCGCAGAGCATGATGACGCAGCCCGCCGCCGCAGGATGCAGCGCTTCAGATGAGTGTCAGCACGCCCTCGCAGGCCTTGAGGTCTGTGGCGAGCGCCTCCATCTGCTCGCGCGACTCGGCGCGGAGCAGATAGGAGATCGAGAGGAAGTTGCCGTTCTCGCTCAGCCGCTCGGTCACCCGTTCCGGCTCGGTGAGCGGCGCGTGGCGCAGGACGACGGCGTGCACGCGCGCCCGGAACTCATCCGAAGGCCGGCCGATGACCTTGATCGGATAGTCGGTGGGAAACTCGAGCAGCGGCGGCGGATCGCCTATCGCCATGGCTGATGCTGCAGTTCCTGCTTCCAGCGCTGAAACTCATCATACACCCGGCGCCAGAGAGGGCCAGGCCGGCCCGTGCCCACCGGCTTGCCGTCGAGCGTGGTCACTGGCTGCACCTCGCGGGTCGCGGCGGAGATCCAGATCTCGTCCGCGCTGCGCAGCTCCGTTTCGCTGACGGCGGCGGCCCGGCACGGCACGCCCGTGCGCGCGGCGAGCTCCTCCACCACGCCGCGCGTCGTTCCCGGAAGGATCCTGTGCGAGTTGGGCGGTGTCCGAAGCTCGCCGCCCATCACCACGTGCACGGTGGAGGCGGAAGCCTCCATCAGCTCGCCATTTCGCAACAGGATCGTCTCCGCCGCCTCGGCATCCGCGGCGAGCTGCCGAAGCAACACGTTGGCGAGGAGCGCCACCGATTTGATGTCGCACCGGGCCCAGCGCGTGTCCTCGGCGGTGATGCAGGAGACGCCCTTCGCCAGCACCGCCGGCGAGGCGACCGGCAGCGGCGCGCAGAAGGCGAACACCGTGCGCGGGATGTCCGGCAGCGGGGCATGATTGCGTCCCCGCTCCGCGCCCCGCGTCACCTGCCAGTAGATGTACTGATCCCCGCCGCCGTTGCGCGCGATGAGAGTCGCGAACAGGTCGCACCACTGTGTCCGGCTGCGCGGATCGGCCATGCGGATCTCGCCGAGACTGCGGGTGAGCCGCGCGCAGTGCGCCTCCAGCCGGAAGGGCCGTCCGCCGTAGACCGGCATCACTTCATAGGCGCCGTCGCCGTAGAGAAAGCCCCGGTCGAGGGGCGAGATGCGGGCTTCCGTCAGCGGCAGGTACTCGCCGTTCAAATAGCAGACCGGGAAGGGCTCGGCCATGCGCAGCTCCATCGGGCCGGAACGGGTGTCCGGTCCGCCGCTATAGGGTCAGTCCGACTTCAATGAAACCACAGGCGCACGCCGTCCACCGCGCGCGTGAGCAGGCCGCCCTCCGAGACCGGCTCGAGGGTGACGAGCGGCTCGCGCCCGACCACGCGGCCGTCGCCGTCGGTCACGGTGAGCTCGCCCACCACGCTGCCGGCCGCCAGCGGTGCGATCAGCGGCTTCCTGGTCAGCGTGGCGCTG